>JAIOQD010000793.1 GCA_021413595.1 Bacteroidota bacterium
GATCCATTGTGCTTTTGATTGAGAGGAAGGATCTTCAGAAGAATAGCGTTCTCTACAGCCATTCTCACAAATAAACATGGCCTTTTGCGGAAAGTATTTTGTTAGGTAATAATAAGGTTCAGCCAGACCGGCACGGAACGATCGCCAATTTGGGATTCCGGGTACAGGGAATTGAAATTTTCACAGGCTACAATGTCAATATACGCATCACCTGGATATGCACCAACAATCCAATTATATGCCGATACAGGACTGTAGCTGGGGCCATTAACACACCACAACCATTTAACTTTTGAGGCTCCTCTTGCTCTTATTCTATCAACAACTTTTCTAAAAACATCAATATAAAGATTTGGATCCTGATCATTTTCCACAAGTGACCAAGGGTACCAGTCGCCTTCAAACTCATGCATAAAGCGAATAATAATTGTATCATTATATGATTTTAATTTATCGCCAAATGCATCAATATACGAATCGAATTCCCCTTTCATAAAATTGATTAATCTGGGTTGTCCAGCATCTAGGCGGGGAAGGTGTGAGAACATAGCTTCCCAAGTTATAATAGGTGAATAACCTCTTTGAAGAAATTCAGAGATCTCATTTCCGGGCAATTGGTTTGCATTGGTAGTTCCGTCTTCAGAAAATTTTATAAAAGAATTTATATATTTTAATTTCTTTGCCGGATTTGCTGGAAAAAGGCCTTCAACAATAGAAGGCGTGATATCTGGGTAACTATATACTGCTCCCAGAAGAGCATGATCTGAAGAATTTCCGGAAGGGTAATCTAAAATGTTACTGCCTGTTGGAAGTACCCCTTCCGAAAAGCAAATCATATCGATATAAGTGGTAGAGCCTGTTTCATTGAGGGAAGTTTTACGAAAATTAAAATCAATATTAAATATCTTACCGGCTTCATTAGTAAATGCAGCGTCAAAAATTCCATTCCCTCCTGTATTGTTATCAGTGAATGAACTTAGGGGTAAACTTATAAGCTGCCAGGAGGAAGATCGACTTATTGTAATTGAGCGTTTCCATTTATCATCATTGGCATCTTCCCAAATGTTATTCTTATCGTCATCTTCACTAATTGTAATATCAATCTTTGAACTAGTATCGTTAGCTAAAGGATTATAGAAATAAAAGTTCAAATAATCCGCTGCTGCATCTAATTCAATAAATTTCGATATTCCTTTTCCAAATAGAGCCTTACCCAAACTCCAATTTATATCAAACTTAAGTACTCTGTCACCTAACATCTGACTTTCTCCAAGTGGATTTACAGAAACCCTTTTTTGCATATCAAACCCTTGATAATCCCCTTCAGGAAGATCGGTTTCACCTATATCCAAGCCATCAAAATCATAAACAACAGATTTTAATTGTGAAAAAGAAGGAGTTCCGATCAGAAACAGACAACAACAAAAAACAGTACTTCTGAATAAATTTATAGTTCTCATTTTTTTAAAATCTTATAGGTTAGGCCGTGTTATACTGTTTATTAATATTACTTTGATAGGATCACAATTGTATTCTCAACATTATGTCCAATTAATACTCTTAGGGTATAAATACCCGTTGGAAGTGACTTATCCAATTCTACAATCTCTTTTATATAGTTATCTTTAGTCACAAATACTTTATTATAAACCTCCTGCCCTACTAGGTTTACCACCTTCATCTGTACATTTTCTTCTTTAATTAAAGGCATGTTGAGTGCTATTGTAAAAAGGCCGGTATTGGGATTTGGAAATACTTTCATCTGAAATCCATTTTTTGAAACCGAGATGTCTGAAATCGTTTGATTCTGCATCAAACCATTTTGATCTGTTTCTGATTCTCTACAAGCATTTACACTTACTGTTATCAATGATGACCAAGCACTTATTCCGGCCAAGGTAATTTTTATCTGGTAAACGCCTGAGCTTACTGCAGTATAAACTGAACTAGTAGCGCCAGCAATTGCAACATTATCTTTTTTCCATTGGTAAGTATAACCAGCACATGTATTGGCAAATAATTTCACCTGCCCTCCTTCACAAAAAGTTGTAGCCCCGCCAGGGGTTATAGAGGCACTCAAGCCACCTTGTATCTTAACTAATGTAGGGGCAGACCAAGAAATACAAGAACCCTGAATAATTTTCACCTGATAGTTACCTGTTGCGGAAGCCATATATGTTGAATTAGTTGCATCAATAATACTAATACCATTTTTGATCCATTGATACAGATTAGCCGGATCAGTATTGGCCTTTAATAAAACTGAATCTGAGCACATTGTTAATGAACCTGCAGGTGTGATGGTAGGAGTTAAACAATTAGCAACTGTTATATTTACTGCTGGCGAAGTAGTTTGTTGAAAATAGTTGTCGGTTGCTATTGCTTTTAAAATATAACTTCCGGATGTTACATTCATCCATGTGTAATTATAGGGAGCAGTCGAATCTTCTCCAATTTTAATTGTATCCTGAAAGAATTCTACTTTTGTGATACTACCACCATTTGAAAACGCATTTACATTGATTGCAATGTTTGCAGGGGTAGAGAAACGTGCAGCAATTGCAGGTGAGGTAATGTTTACGCTAGGAGGTTTTGGTTTATTTATTGTAATGTTAACCGGCAAAGAAACAACAGAATTGTTTATACTGTCTGTCGCTTTTGCTTTAAGTACATACGATCCAGGGTTCGCATTATTCCAGGTAAAATTATAAGGACTTGATAACACCTCTCCCAATTTTGTTGTGTCTGCAAAAAATTCTATTTTTTGAATGCTACCTGTACCACCTGATGCAATAGCTTGTACAGTAATTGCCGCACCTAAATTAAAGGAAGTGTTATTTGTCGGAGAAATAATTATTGATGTAATCTCATTCGTGGTATTAACAGTAATGTTTACTTGTGCCGAAACAGCTATATTGTTTCCACTATCCGTAACCTTTGCAGTAAGCGCATAATTACCAGCGATGGCATTGTTCCATGTAAAACTATAAGGACTAGTCACATCTTCGCCAAGTTTGATTGTATCTGC
>JAIOQD010000617.1 GCA_021413595.1 Bacteroidota bacterium
GAATAAATATAAAAAAAAAGGAAAAACGTTTTTTCATTTTTTTGTTTTTGTTTTTTATTAGCTAAGTGATTTTACGATTGTTTTTATTATACCATTGCATGTGCTATTTCACCTGCAATTAGCTATCAAGGATTTACAATAATGAACAAAAAATCAAAATATCAATACAAATGTAAAAAGCCCTACCTACCACCAATTTAGACTCTTAGCAAGCCACGAAAGGCTCTGGCAGCATAGTAAGATTCTGCACCGTTGTGATACACGAAAACATTACCATAGCGGTAATCGGCAAAGATGGCTCCACCGAGTTTTCTGATATCAGCAGGTGTTATTATCCAGCTCGATGTTTTCGTATCAAAATTTCCAAGTTTCTGTAATTCTCGATATTGTTCTTCCGTTAAAAGTTCAATGCCCATGGCAGCTGCCATATCAATAGCGCTATCTTTTGGTTTATGTTCTTTCCTTGACTCTAGCGCTTTACGGTCGTAACAAACACTTCTACGGCCTTTAGGACTTTCCTCTGAACAATCGTAAAAAATATATTCGCCAGTCATTTTATCATGTGCAACAACATCAGGTTCACCACCAGTCCTTTCCATTTCATTGAGCGACCAAAGCTTTTCTGTATTCGCTTCTAGCTTTGTTTGTATTTTAGCCCATTCAAGCCCTTTATGGCGGTTCATATTTTTCTCAAAGCGGACTTTTAATGTTACAAGTAATTCTTTACGTTGTTCTGATGACAACTCATTTTTACTTTCCTTTGTCATATTTTGATATTTTGGTTTGTTAACAATGTCTTGCAATTGATTATGTGCCTTGCTGATCGGCAGTTTAGTCTTTGCACCAATGGTCAGTTAGTAGCTTCGTCCGAATCTAAAATTACGTTTAAATCAATTATAGTAGAGTGGAACGGATAATTTTTCTTACGAATGTCGGTCGGAGTTTTTTTAGAACTGGAGTTTTTATTGTCGAGTGAAAAGTTGTCTGCAGAGAACTTTTTTTTACTACTTGTGCCAAACGGTGTAATACTACTCTTCCTTTTTGTCATGTTGCTGCGTTTTATTTGTCATAAGTCCAAGCATCATTATAAGTGCTGTCAAAATTATTACTTGAATGATAAGTGATTTATTTACCAATGAAATATTTTGTGTTGGTTCAATTGCAAGGAAAAGTAATATTGTAATTAGCCCTCTTGGAGCAATAAATAACAATGGTGATAATGAAAGGCTGGAAAATTTTAGTTGAATTGCTCTGAAAAGAAAAATAGCTATTACAATTCCGAATGCCCAAATCAAAGTATCAGGATTCAGGATTTCATCTGCTCGAATAAGATAGCCGAAAAGCAAAAAGAAAAGTGCTCTTACTAAAAATGCTGCTTCAGTAATCAACTCTTTAAATTTAAGAACCTCTTTATTCAACTCTTCTGGTTTAAACTTCTCAATCCATTTAAATTGTTTTAACTCATCAAGATTACCAAGAAACAAACCAAAAAGTAAAATAAAAATTAGTCCGGGCAAATGATAAACTTTAGAAATGGCGTATATCAAAATGACAAGCAAAATGATTGGGGCAAATTTTATGTGATGTTCAATTTTGTTGAGCAAAAATGCAAGTCCAATTGTTGCAACAAA
>JAIOQD010000618.1 GCA_021413595.1 Bacteroidota bacterium
GATATTCGATCGTTGGGGAGATATGATTTTCCATGGGAAAGAGTTGAGTGATAAATGGGATGGCAAGGCAAATAAAGGGGGCAGTGAATCACAGATAGATGTATATGTTTGGAAAGTTGAGCTTACTGATGTGTTTCATAAAAAACATAATTATTTAGGAACCGTAACTTTGGTAGAATAACAAAAATGAGATTTTAGTGATTAGTATTGATATTTGAATATTGAAATGGTATATACAATTTGGAATAAGAAACAGGTAATGAATAAACACAACAAAATCTCGCATCTAACATCTAACATCTCACATCTAATTTGTTTTGTCTCATTTTTCCTTTTTATTGGTATTAATTTTGCTACTGCTCAGCTAACTTTTAACAATGGCTCAACTGCCCAGCAGTTAGCAGAGTTGCTTGCCGGGCCTTCTATTACCGTTAGTAATGCAACAATAAACTGTGCTGCCAACGGAATTGGTTCTTTCACTGGAACATCAAGCATAGGATTCACAAATGGTGTTTTGCTTACCTCTGGCAGCACTTCGGTTGCTTCGCCCAACTCAAGCAGTGCTTCAGCGGGGACCTGTAACAGCACTGCCGGAGATACCCAATTAAATGCGTTAATAGGAGCCACTACATTTGATGCATGTGCACTGGAATTCGACATTATCCCGATATGTGATACCCTAAGGTTTAATTTCGTTTTCGGTTCGGAAGAATATCCCGAATTTGTAAATGCAAACGTTAATGATCCCTTTGCATTTTTTATCAGTGGCCCCGGAATAACAGGCCAGCCAAACATTGCGGTTTTACCTAATGGTACGGATGTATCAATTGACAATGTTAACGGCACAACCAATTCCCAATTTTATGTGACTAATTCCGGAACTTCCATTGAGTATGATGGATACACAACAGTACTTGCAGCATGGGTTGTAGTTCAGCCCTGCCAGACTTATCACTTAAAAATTGTTATTGCAGATGCCGGAGATTGTATTTACGATTCGGGCGTATTCTTAGAGGCCGGAAGTATACAATGTCAACCTGTAACAGCAACTGCTACAATTGCTAATGCAACTGAAGGTTGCCAGGATGGAGCTTTTGAGTTTTGCCGGCCTGGGTCAACCTCTGCCCCGGTTACTATTCCGTATCTTATTGGCGGAACTGCAATTAATGGAACCGATTATACTACTATTGGTACCACGATTACCATTCCTGCCGGCCAGTCATGTGCTACCCTTCCAATTGTTCCAACTGTAGATGGATTAACTGAACCAACCGAAAGTATATTTTTAATTTATCAACAAGGGGGTTGTACTGGAACTGATACTTTGAAAGTGTTTATTACCGGGGTACCAACGCTGAATGCAGGACCAGATACAGCAATATGCTCTGGTGGCAGTGTAGCTATCGGTATTGCACCTGTTGCCGGCACAACCTATTCCTGGTCACCCACTACCGGATTAAGTAATGCTGCTATATCAAATCCATCTGTAACATTAACAAATGGAGGACAGTTACCTGTTATCACAAATTACACTTTAACCGCAACTAAAAGCGGTTGTGTTGCCTCTGACTCATTGAAAGTAACTGTTTATCCATTACCAGTTGCCAACGCTGGCCCTGATAAAACAATATGTGGTGGAACAACCACATTGGTTGGCTCAGTAAGTGGCTCCGCTACAACCGGAACATGGAGTGGAGGTGCGGGTACATTTAATCCGAATAATACTTCTTTAAACTGCATTTATACCCCTAGCGTTGCAGAAATAGACTC
>JAIOQD010000619.1 GCA_021413595.1 Bacteroidota bacterium
TTGCAAACTATCTTCGAGCGTTATAACATTCAGATTTATTACCAAAGCTGTTAAACTTTTTTTCTTTGCTTCAATAAGTGCATAATCCGGGTAATCGTTAGGTAAAAATGTCATAGCGCTGTCGTAATTCGCTTCAGCAGACTTATAATTAGTTTTGTAAAAATAAATATCTGCTCTTTTCAGATACGATAATGCTTTTTGTGTACTGTTTGAAACGCTTTCCTGAATTGATTTGTCCAGATATGTAATGGCAAGAGGTGTATCACCCTCTTTATCAGCCACTTCCGCTAGCGCATAATAAATCTGATCACGATATTCTATATTTTTATCGTCCCTGAGCATACGATTCAACTGCTTTTTTATAAGCTTACTATCACCTGATCCTGAATCATATAGCTTTCCCCGTTTGATCTGAGCAGTAAATTCCATTTCATAAGGAGGGTGCAAAGCCGGAACTAAACTGTAATAGGTGGATGCTTTAATATTATTACCCAGCTTTTCATATAACTGAGCAAGAACAAAGGTATAACGTGCCTTGGTAGCTTTTTTTCTTGTAAGATCAATAGCCTATGTTAAGTGGGTGATTGCAAGAGCATAATCATTCTTTTTTATATAATAATCGGCAGAAACAATTGAAAGTTCCCGCTGAAACACTTTGTGTTTTGGAAAATCTTTTGCGTTTCTTATATCATCAATAATCGTTTCGGATTTTGATAGGCTGCCTATTTCATTATTGGTTCTAATCATCCAAAGCATTCCACCGTATTTCGCTTCCGGGTTTGGATATTTTTTAGAAACATATTCAAACATTTCCAGAGCCGAGAAAAAATCACGTTTATAAAAATGCCCTTTGCCAATAAGCATATAATTTTCATCAATCCAGCGACAGGCATTGGGAATCTCTTCCTTGTTTTTGGGATTGATTATCGCATGACGCTGAATAACAGTGGAGGACTTTTTAATTGACTTATCAAAATCGCTGTAATAATTTTTAGCACTTTTGTTATCCGGATAAATAAAAAGTGGGAGTATTTTTATAAAATCATCGTGGTTGGCTGTTTCTACCTTTTTAATTGATTCTTTTAAGTATTCTCCGGAATAAAAATAGCCATTGTAGCGGGCATTCATATTATGCCAACCACGGTGCATAACTGTGTTTTTTTTAGTTGTGCAGGCAGATAAAAGAAATAAAAAGCAACAAAAGGTAATAGTACGTATAGAAAATATATTCTTATTTTTCATTTAATCAATTTCAAATATTCCCCGGCTCATCCGTTTTTGTTCCACCCAATTATTCATCAAAGTTTAACAATACAACTATAAAAATGTAAAAATATTTTATTTTTATGTAAAAACACTAAAAATTCTCAAACTCGCACTCTTTATCTTTTCTGTAATCCCAGTTTTTTTCAAGAAGGATTATGTTTCTATTAACCTTATTGGCTATTACTTAACAAGATACCGTAAGAAAAACGCCAATTCATTCTTCATAGAAGAGCAGGTCAGAGAAGAACATAGCTGCCAAGAAAAAATGGTATCGCTTTTTAATTCCTAACCCCGCCAAAAAGCAGGGTTAGAGAAATTATATCCAAAAATGAATGAGTTTTAACTAATACTAACAGTTTACTCTTTTATTATTTTTTTAATCAAAATTCCGCTTCCGGATTTTATATGCAAAAAATATACCCCAGTAGGAATGTTTTCCATTTGAAGTGTGGCAACTGTGTTTATTGTTTTCCAGAAACCTACTTGTGCACCAAGTACATTGTACATTACTATATCTGCCGAATTTTCAATACCTGTTAAGGTTATTGAAGCATTAAAAGGGTTAGGGAAAACAGAAACCACTGCTTCTTTGTTTCCAGCTTCCGCCTCAATTCCGGTACATAAATCTACAAGTATATTTTGAGAAGACGTATTAATACATGTGTATATATCTGAATACGTATAAACAAGGGTAAAGGTACCTGAACCCGCCACCGCAGGATCAAAAACGTTAGCTGTTACTCCGGCACCGCTATATGTACCACCCGCAGGACTTCCACCGGCTAATGTAAGCGGTGCATCATTATCACAAACTATTAATGGCGTTTGAGTATAGGTAACTACCGGTAATTGCCTGATAGTAACGTTAACTGGTTCTATATCCAAACACCCTCCGGTTACCGATTTTTTTATGTAATAGATACCACTTGTTGCAACTGCATTTGGTGCAGATAAAGAAATTGTTGCAAGTGCATCCGTCCAATAGGTTACAGCTCCTGTACTTCCGTTTAAATCAGAGAATGTGTTGGTAATATCCACTGTGTTTGGAAAACATTTCTCGGCTGGGTCGATAACACTTAAATCAGGTACTGTATCAATCGTTACTACTACCGGTTTGATATCAGAACAACCACCGGCAATTTTCTGAATATAATAGATTCCAGTGGAATCTAACGCTACTGGTGTTGTTAATGAAATAGTTGCTCCTGCATCAGCCCAATAGCTTACAGTTCCTGTGGTGCTATTCAAATCAATATATGTGCCCGTGATATCTATTGTGCCCGGTGAACAAATTGATGAAGGATTGGTAACACTTAAATCAGGTGAAGTATTTATTGTTACTACTACCGGTTTTATATCATAACAAGTCCCCCCACCTTTTTTAATATAATAAGTTCCACCGGTATTTACACTTGTTGGTGTTGCTAATGAAAGTGTAGCGCCTGCATCTGTCCAATAAGTAACTGTTCCATTAGAAGGGCTTGAATCGGTGAATGTTCCTGTGATATTAACTGTATTTGGAGCACATACCGCTGATGGATTGGTAACAGTTAAATTGGGTAAGTCGATTATTGACACTACTACCGGTTTTATATCAAAACAACTTCCATCCGTTTTCTTAATATAATAAGTTCCACTTACACTTATAGTTTGTGGTGCCACCAAGGGTATTGTAGCGTCTGAATTTGTCCAATAAGTGACTACCCCGTTAGATGTACTTTGATCAATAAATGTGCTGCTGGTGGTAATATCTATGGTAGTTGGTGAACATGCTGTTGTGTCAGTAACAACCAGATTGGGTGTTTCAATTATCGTAAGCGTTGCAAGAGTTGAATTAACCGGAAGTCCGCTTGTAATTACACAATGGTATTGATAACCATCTTTATACCATGCTTCCGCTCCTATAACAGTAAGTGTATTTGTATATACTCCGCTGTAATCTGCCCCATTATAACAATCAGTAAATGAGTTACCTCCATCAAAACTTACCTGCCATTGATAGGTCATAAATATTCCGGTTGCTATAACTGAAAAATACGAGTCACCTGCCCCACAGGCGGTAACATCGG
>JAIOQD010000620.1 GCA_021413595.1 Bacteroidota bacterium
AGTACGTTTAAGAGCAACAGTCTCTGAATTCGGACCTGTTCTGCTATCTAAAATATTGGAATTGAACGAAAACCAAGAAGGTGCTCTTGCCATTGTTTTTAAATATTGTGATGATAAAAAAATGCCCTTGCTCGATATTAAGGATATTCGTGCAGTGCTTCAACACCTGGCAGATGGGGAAGGCAAAAAAGAAATTGAAAAAAAATATGGCTCTATTTCTTCTGCTTCTTCCGGAGTCATTATGCGTAAATTATTGGAATTAGAACAACAGGGGGGTGATAAATTTTTTGGTGAGAAATCATTTGATGTAGAAGATCTTTTGCAAAAAAACAAAGATGGCAAGGCATTCATAAACATTTTACGACTTGCCGATATACAGGACCGGCCAAAATTGTTTTCCTCTTTTATGTTATGCCTGCTTGCTGAGATCTACAATACATTCCCTGAAATGGGAGATAAAGGGGATCCTAAATTGGTGATCTTTATTGATGAGGCACATCTTATTTTCAGAGAAGCTTCTAAGGCATTGATGCAGCAACTTGAAACGATCATTAAATTGATCCGCAGTAAAGGAGTTGGTATTTATTTTTGTACGCAGGCACCTACTGATATCCCTGATGTAATTTTAAGCCAGTTAGGAACAAAGATCCAACACGCCTTGCGCGCCTTTACTGCAAAAGACAGAAAAGATATAAAGTTAGTGGCTGAAAATTTCCCTTCAACCGAATTTTATAAAACCGATCAACTGATCACAGAACTAGGCATTGGTGAAGCATTAGTAACTGTGCTAAGTGAAAAAGGTACTCCAACTCCATTAGTCCATACAATGATGTGTGCCCCGCAATCACGCATGGATATTCTTAGTCCTGCTGAACAAGATCAAGAGGTGGACGCTTCCTCCATTGCACACATATATAATGAAGAAGTTGACAGAGAAAGTGCTTATGAGATCTTAAATAAAAAAATCATTGCTTCCGAAAAGACAACGGAAGAAATTTCTCAACAAGAAGAAAAAACGATTGAGGAAAAAACTTCAGGTATTGGTGACACTATAAAAAATATGGCGAACAGCAGTATAGCTAAAACCATTTTCCGCGAAGTAACAAGAGGCCTTTTGGGAGTGTTAATTGGGAAACCAAGTCGTTCAACTAAAAGAAAAAGTTTTTTTTAATTGAACTCTTTCTAAAAAATAAATTAGCCCCCCCCTAACAGGGTTTCAAATCCTGTTAGGGGTTAAAAGCTGGAAAATAAATTCTAATTTTTTACAAATTTCCCTCTTGCAATGCTGGTTTTGTCTGATAGAATTTCGTAATTGTAAAAACCTCTTGTAAGCTCTGATACTTCCACTTCCGAAGAGTTTTCCGATAAATAAACATTTTTTATCAATATACCCGTTAGACCATAAATTAATAAAGTATTTCCGCGTCCATTATTTATTTTTGAAATAAATATTTTATCACTTACCGGGTTGGGATAAAGTGAAATTTTTTCCTCCTTTTTGGAAGACGCGTATGTGCCTGTATATGCAACGGTACAAATTTGAAATTCACGAATCACTTCACCAATCGTTGCTCCATTTCTCCATTTTCTAACTTTTACTGCAAAATTATATTTACATATCATTGATGGAGTATTCCACGAAATTTCTCCACTTAAGCTATCGATAGAAAAACCTGTAGGGTATGTATAACCCATTATTGGAGATCCATTCCCCATGCAAGGAATAAGCTCGTAAGTTAGTATATCACCATCCGAATCATGAGCCGTAATGTTTTGAGTGTAGGGAACATTTACAGCTGCATAAAAAACAGGTATGGAAGTAAACTGCGCTGAATTGTTTGTTGTTATTGAAGAGCTAATTAATAAAGTTGTTCTAATAAAAAATGATTGATCAACAGAATTAGGAATATTACAAATTCCAGCTTCACGATTAGGGTCCTCCATGGTAATTATATAAAGTCCATTCCCTGAATAAGTGTGAGTTGTTTCATAAATATTTTTTTTCGAATACGTTGCAAACATCTCACCATCCGCAGTAGTACATAAAAGAGAAGGGCCATTAATACGAGGTATCATAGTGCTGTCTCCATCACCAAAATAAATTATTAAATTACAGCGATCAGCTTGAGTAGTAAGTGGATCAGTATTTGTATAGATGTTTACGTTGATTTTATAAATAAGTCCAGTAAGATGAGTATAGGTGATCTCTCCGGCTTTGATATGTGTAGCAAAGGTTTTAACACCCAAAATTGAGAACAGAAGTAAAACATATATTTTTTTCATAGCGTTAATTTTTAAATAATTTAAAATATTGTTAAACAAACAAAAATTCTTGAGTTAAAAAAACTAATTCAAACTCTTTCATAGAAAAAGCGCACCTCTTTCTTCTTTTAAAGAAAGAAGAAAGCCCAAAAACCAATTATTCAATTTTGCTTACGTTATTTTTCAATTAACAAAATTGCCTACTACCCTACTCTACCCAACTTTTATAATATACCCCATCATCAATCCCCATAGCCTCTTCAGTAACCATTAAAGGTTTAAAAGTATCCACCATCACCGCCAATTCCTGTGTTTCTTTTTGTCCGATGCTTCGTTCCATAGCTCCCGGTGCGGGTCCATGAGGAATACCTTTTGGATGTAAAGTAATATGTCCTTGCTCAATATTATTACGACTCATAAAATCCCCATCCACATAATACAATACCTCATCGCTGTCGATATTGCTATGATTATATGGAGCAGGAATGGCGCGTGGATGATAATCGTATAATCGCGGGCAGAATGAACACACTACAAACGCCGGTGTTTCGAAAGTCTGGTGAACAGGAGGCGGCTGATGAACACGACCTGTAATAGGTTCACAATTATGAATGGAGAATCCCCATGGGAAATTATAACCAT
>JAIOQD010000621.1 GCA_021413595.1 Bacteroidota bacterium
TAGTGGTAATGTTTTTGTTTTGATAATGAATTTTTGGAACTGCCCTTAACATAACAATAGCTAGTGCATTTTTAATAAAGAATCAATTTATTTTTTTGAGAAAAAATCAGGAATTATCGCCCCAGCGAAAGGATGCCTGATCAAAGCCGCAAAGATCGAGCGCTCTATCAATTACAGTAGCAGCAAGGGCTTCAAAATTAGTTGGCTTGCTATAAAAGGATGGACTTGCAGGACAAATAATCCCTCCAGCTTCGGTAACTGTTTTCATATTGTTGATATGGATGAGGCTCAAAGGGGTATCGCGTATCATCAAAATTAGTTTTCTTCTTTCTTTTAATATTACATCTGCAGCGCGAGTGGTAAGATCATTTGAAATACCGCTAGCTATTCGCGCTAAAGTGCCCATAGAACAAGGGCAAACGATCATACAATCATATTTAGCAGAACCAGAGGCAAAGGGGGCAAAAAAATCAGTTTTATTATAAACAGGAAAGGCGAATTTTTCATAATCAGTATTTCCCAATTCAAATTTCCAAACATCTTTTGCATTGTCTGACATAATAATACCAACCGCTTCAATTTGTTCGTGCATTTTTTGAAGTTTCTGCAACAACACTTTAGCATAAATAGCTCCACTTGCACCTGTTACCGCTACTACTATTTTATGTTTATTCTGATTTTCCACCCGTAAATTGATATATTAGAGAAAAAGTAACTACAATATTCGTTTTTCCTCGATTAAACCATCGACTTGATCCTGAAGCATCATTTCTTATTGAAGAAAGAGAATTAGTAAAACGCCAATTGATATAAAAATTGTCAAAAATAGTATAACTGATTCCCATGTTAATACTTATTTCATTTTTGTTGAACGGCCTTATTCCGCTCAGATTCTGCCAGTCTAAGAACTCTCGTTCCCTCAACAAATAACTAAACCCCGGACCGAGCTCGTAGGTGATTTTTTTCTGATGATACTGAAATAGAACCGGAACTTCTATATAATCTAATCCCAGATAATAATAGGTAAAATCCCCCTTTTCGGGATTAGCATTGTGCCTGCTACCTTTTTGGATGTATATGATCTCGAATTGACCGGTCCATTTTTCGTTAAATAATCCTCTGACAAAGAAACCACCTACAAAACCTGCTTTATCGAAACCACTGTAATTATCTCCTGCTACCTGACTAGTACTTAATCCAGCTTTTATACCTGCATTAAAACGTTGCTGAGCTTTTACTTTGGAGGAAATAAACAATACAATAAAAGAAACAATTATAAATTTTTTCAATTTTATTTCTTGATGTTAAAATAGATTCATTTACTATTTACAAAGATACTAAAATACAAATGCACCAAAAAAATTGCCTTGGTGCATTTGTAGCCAATAGTTTATAAATATTAAGGAATAACTTTTACTGTCTCCGATTGAATTATTTCGTAAGTAGTGGTATTATATACGAAGGCTAAGATGTGGCATTTACTTACATCACATACCACTCCTTTGTATTCTGCCGGAATGGTATAAGCAAAACGTTTAATATGCTTTGTTCCTGCTGCTATGGTGCCTGTTTCAATCAGTTCCCCCAAAGCACCTAAAGGTGTAATTGCATCACGCAAAATATGGCGATGAATATAGTCTGATTTATTTACTCCTATATAGTCCTGCCAATCAATAATACTGTCCTGAGTTAAAAGTACAACTAAGTTGAATGTTCCGCTCATTGTAGTGAGAAATGAATCGCGAACAGCAGTGCACATCTTTCTGGTAGAGCTCGTATAATCAGAGCTTATTTGAATGTCAAGTACTGAAGGTTCGGTTATAATACTTGCCACATAAGTTTTCCAATTGGGATAAAATTGCAAATGTGTTTTATTTACAGCATCGTAATCTTTCCTGTTGAACATGCCTTGTGGCAAACCGAATTCGCTTGCACCAAATGTTGCATCATAAAGCTCCCCCACAGTAGTTCTGTAATCAGCAGTATATGAAGTTGACACAGAGCCATTGTATCCAGGTGTTGGCGCAGCGTATCCTCCAACATGTAATCCGAGTCCGATAATTTTGCCGGGATAAATGGAGTCGATCTCATGTAACTGTTTAGCCGCCTTAGGGCAATTGCCACATGTATGTCCTGTAAAATCTTCTATTAATATTTTTTTTATATGACTTGTAAGAACCGGAAATAGAGGTGCTGGACATGTTGTGGTATCACTAACATTTACATTCGCTTCGGGGTAAGGATCTTTGACATAATCACAGGAAGCAAAAAGAAGTACTGCAACTATACCTATGCTATATAAAACTTTTTTCATTATACTTGAAAATTAAAAAACAACAGACAGCTCCTTCTTACAAAATTAATACAATCACGATCAAAACGTTATAATTTGTATCTGGCCTTTGTTTTCATTTGATATAAAAACGGATTCGGAGTTACGAAACGTAAAAATATTTCAGGCCCCCCACGCCCTGTACTTGCTGAGGTAAGTTTAGATGTGTTAAGATCATAACTAAACCCCAAGGTATATTGCCCTGATTCAACATAAGCCGATATTATAAGAGCATCCCTGTTGCGGAATGCTGCACCAATACCGTATGCCGATTGTTTAAGAATTCCGGTATATTTTGACTCCTGATCATATGAATATCTGCAAATCATTCCAAACATGATCTCTTTTGAAACTCCTTGAAATTGTAACAAGTAACTTGGTATCAAAGCCAAATTTGTATTTTTTATACCAATCAAAAAATCGCCATGGAAAACAAATCTGGTATTTAACTTTTGGTCGCTCTCCACTAAATTTTTTTGCTTTGGCTGATTAATATGAAACATAGAAATACCTATATTCGTTTTAATCATTCTCCTTGTTCCTTTAGACTTTTCATTTGAATTGAAATTCCAATTTATTCCGGCACCAAAATCGGGATAAATATAATTTTGAGCACCTACATTCTCTCCACTAATAACATTGGGATCATAGCTTTTGCCATTATATTGATCGGTAAAAATAAGTTTTGAAAAATCAATTTTTCGTTGAACAACACTGGCTTGCAAACCAAAAGAAAGTATGTTTTTTTTACTGATGGGTACAAAACTTGACAAAGATAAATTTACCTGAGATGTTCCCATATTTCCATCTCCGGCCTTATCGCTAAAAAAAGAAATACCTCCTGCCATTTTGCTAACCGATTTATTATAGGCTTTGGACATTTTAAGTTTGGCCTTTTCCCAGTTACTGGCTTTGAATTTCATTTCAAATGTGGCACCAAAGGTTTTATAAGGAACTGTAACTCCACCCCATTGGTCTTTATAGATTATTGAAGCCCTTAAGGTATGTGAAGCACCGGTAAGTGCAGGATTTATCAGAGCAGGAGTTTGAGTGTATTGCGAAAAATGAAAATCCTGCGAATAAGAAATTAATGATGAAACATTAAAAACCAGCAATAGGAATAAGCGATATGCACCCTTCATTTTTTTGTTTTTACAGATAACAAATATATCTAAAAAAAAGCAAATTATAGAATCAACGCGCTATTTCCTTTAATCTTTTCAGAAAAAATATAAATATTTAGGTGATAAATTGAATAAAATCAGGAATGGAATGATAAAAGAGCTCAGGAGAGAGCTCCAAATCCGCCTCTTTTTTTTCCAGAATGTGGAACGCCAAATAAAAATCAAAAAAAAAACAGGAACTATCTTAGCCCAATGAATCCAACAATATTTTCAACTCAGCACTTTTATCGGGGTATCCCAATTTTTCGTAGGACGAAATAAGATTCCGCAGAAGTCTTCTGACAATTTCGAGATTAGTGCAGGGTTCGTAAAAGCCCGGCATCTGTTCTAATTTTAATTGTTTCAAAAAAGCATCAATTTCTTTTTGCCCAAATACAGTTCCTTTGCTAAAAGGATTAATGTAAAACAATACATTGCTTCCCTCATTACCTGGTGTAGAAGGCACTCCCATGTGCTCTATATCTACATAGCATAAAATAAAATGTTCGGGTAGGTTTACCCCGTATATAGGAATATCAAGGCTTTGTGCTACAATGGTATAAATTATGGCAAGCAAAAGCGGATTTCCCTTTTTACTTTCCAATACATTATTGATATATGAATTTTGTGGAGCGTGATAATTAGTAGTGTTTCCGCTGAAGTTATGCACATCAAAAATAATGTGATTGATAATCTTCACTTTTTCGAGAGCGGTTAAATTTTCATTTAACTCCAGCCAGATATCTTGCTTAATCTGGTCAACCTGTTTTTTTATTTTTACAATATCAATATCGGGATATTGATATCTTGCAATAAGCAATGTACCTTCGAGAAGATTTTGCTGCTCAGGATGTGACCATTCTTTTAAAGCATCTTTCATCAGATCAAATTGTATCTGATGAATAATGTTTTCGATGCGATTCTGAATAAGTGTATCAAAAGAATGTTCCCAGGCGTCTTCCAATAAAGGAATTATCTCTTCTCCAAGAGACAAAAACTTCATGCTGACTTGTTCAAATATTTTTTCATCAGGATCGTCAAGTAAGCTGATAAGCGCATTTAGTTCCTTTTTTTTCATATCCTGAGAATTACTTATGCAAACTAACTATCCTCCATTAAAATTAAAAACATACAAATTTTATACCCACTCTTCTTTGAAGAATTTTAAAACTCATTCGTTATTTCTAATTTACAGGACTGTTATTGCAAAAGTATATCGGATATTTAGGGTATTTGTAACAAAATCAAGAAGATTTCAACGTTACTTTGTTAACTATTACAAAGAATTACGAATTCATTCGACTTTCGTAGTAGCAGTTAATCTCTCTAATACAAGTTGTATTAATTGCTCCACGGCAACATGATAATTATTGCTATATTGCTTGGCAACCCTATTTGCTATAATGGCACAAACCGTGCAGGTTTGGTGACCAAGCAAGGCACCCAAACCGTAGAGAGCAGAAGTCTCCATTTCGAAGTTTGTGATACGATTTTCCTTAAATTTAAAGTCAGTTAATTGCTGATTAAAATCTTCTACCCATGGGCTTAAACGTAATTTACGTCCTTGCGGACCATAAAAACCTGGTGCTGTAGCAGTTACACCCTTAATCAAGTCAAATCCGATCTTATTGATCAAGGTTTCTGAACCTTTTACAACATAAGGGTATGGTAAATTTTTATTCCAATTGGTTTGTTTAATAAATGCTTCAGAAATTTCATTATCATTTATTGATGGCAGATCAAGATAATAATTCATTAATCCATCAAAACCCAATCCATGAGTAGAAACCACAAAACTATCAACCGGAATATCTTGTTGCAAAGCACCGGATGTACCAATACGAACTATGTTTAAACTTCTTTTTTGCTCTTTTATAGTACGTGTTTTCAAATCGATATTAACAGCTGCATCCAATTCATTCACTAAAATATCAATATTGTCGGTACCAATACCGGAGGACAAAACCATCACACGTTTGCCATTGTAGGTTCCTGCATGAGTGATGAATTCACGATTTTGCATTTTAAAATCAATGATATCAAAAAACTTTGATACAGCCTCAACACGGCCTTGATCACCAACAATAATA
>JAIOQD010000625.1 GCA_021413595.1 Bacteroidota bacterium
GCTATTTATACCCCAAGTGCGGCTGAAGTAACAGCAGGCACTGTTACATTAACCTATACACCTGACGATACAGCTGGCTCATGTGTGGGCGTGAGCGACCAAATGATCATAACGATCAATCATTTGCCCACAGCTAACGCAGGATCCGGACAGTATGTTTGTTCGGGTTCAAGCATAACACGTTCCGGCTCTATAGGAGGTTCAGCAACGAGCGGGACATGGAGTGGAGGCACAGGAACTTATTCGCCTGATAACACCGCCTTAAATGCAGTATATACACCAAGTACAGCAGAGTACGCTGCGGATTCGGTGATATTAACATTAACAACAAACGATCCGGCAGGTCCATGTACCTTTTCTTCATCAAATGTCACTTTTCGCTTTTATGAAATACCTGCAGTCGATTTTATTGCGGACCTATCAGCCGGATGCCCTGTACATTGTACCGATTTTTCTAATTCAACTACCGTTGGAGGAGGTGCAACTATTGTGTCGTGGAATTGGGATTTCGGAGATGGCGGCCCTGGCTCCACTTTACAAGATCCTTCCAATTGTTTTACACAAACCGGTTTTTACGATATAAAGCTTGTGGCTACTTCAAGTAATGGATGTGTTTCATCTCTGGTTCAAACTCATTTAGTAGAGGTATATAGCTTACCTGCTGCAGAATTTAGCTATACTCCAAATCCTGCAACGATCCTTGATCCGACTATTAATTTCAATGATCAATCCTCATCTGATGTAAATTACTGGAATTGGAATTTTGGAGACGGGGATTCTTTAGCACCAGGAATATCTAACCCTTCACATGAATATTCCAATGAAAATTCAGCCAACTATTTTGTAACATTGATTGTACATAATGTTAGTGGTTGTTATGATACCATTGTGCATGAAATTATTATCAAACCTGCATTTACATTTTTTATACCCAGTGCTTTTTCACCCGGTGGAAATGGTACCAATGATTATTTTTTTGGATCTGGTGTAGGTATTGTAAAATATGACCTATTAATATTTGACCGCTGGGGTGATATGGTTTTTCATGGAAAAGAGCTGAATGAAAAATGGGACGGGAAAGCGAATACCGGTGAAAACATAGCTCAAATGGATGTTTTTGTTTGGAAAGTAGAACTTACCGATGTATTTAATAAAAGGCACAGTTTTATTGGAACAGTGACTTTAGTGAAATAGAATACGCTTCAAGTTTACCTGGGACATTATATTGGTAACAATATTTTCATTCTATTATGATATTTTTAGAAATAGTTGATCGTTTTTTTTATCATCTAAATAAATTATTTTTCTTGACTTTTTTATCTAAAACACCCATGAAAAAAGCAATATCTATTTTGAAAATAGGAGCTTTCATGCTGTTTAGCTCATTTTTAAATGCCCAAACAATTTATGTAAATACCACTCAAGGCAATATTTACAGCGTTGATATGGCTACATGTATCAAAACCCTTGTTTCAGCAACCGGAATTAATTGGGGAGATTTGGCAATGTGCTCAGGAAATTCGAATATTCTTTATGGTACGGATCCCACTGGTGATCTTTATCAGATAGATATTACTACCGGAATTCAAACACTTATAAATAATCAGTTTAGTGCTCAATGGCCTACTGCTGATCTGTATTCCCTTACTTGCGATGGAAACGGAACTCTTTATGGTTCTTCTGATAATTTTGCCGGCTTATATAGTTTTAATTTATCCAGCAACGCATGGACTTACCTTAGTAATCTCAACGGATATCTTGCCGGAGGCGATTTGACTTTTTATAATGGCGAGTTGTATATGAGTACAACAACCAATGAACTTATCAAAATAGATCTTACAACATATAAT
>JAIOQD010000622.1 GCA_021413595.1 Bacteroidota bacterium
TGCCAAGTCATTCACCGGATCTGATTTTTCGAGGCGGCCTCTAAATGTTTTTTTAACTCCTTTATTAAAAACATCTATTTCAAAATGGTATCCGGGTTCAAGATTGTGATTACTTGTTGCTATATAACCTTCCGAAGACAAAACTACTCCAGTACCATTCCATGTTGAAGTGGTTTGAGCGGTCATTAAAAGAGAGCAGCAAATAAATTGAAGTGCTAAGAATTTTAGTTTCATGTTTTCTTTATTTTAAGAGCATATCAATATTTTTTGCAAGAGTTTTAAAATAGACATTTTCCCTATTATATTTTTCAAAACAGAGAACACAGAGTTTAAATTGAGTATCACAGAGATTATATGTTTTTTTTCTCAGTATAATTCTATGTCTTACTTAGTGTTTTCTGTGTTAAAACCGTTTTTATTTTCATTTTAAAGCGACTAAATGCATTTTAGGCCTCAATAATATCTTTTATTTTTTTTGCTGGCTTAAATGCTATTGCTGCTTTTACAGCCGTTTTCCAGCCTTCATACAATTCTCCAACTGTTTCAGGGGCAAGGCTAGGATTAAATGTTTTATCAACAAGCCATTGTGTGGCAATTTCTTTACGGTTTTTCCAAAAATTGGTTGATAATCCTGCAAGGTATGCTGCTCCTAATGCTGTTGTTTCATTTACAACAGGCCTATCAACAGGTACTTCCAAGATATCACTTTGAAATTGCATTAACAAATTATTCCTGGCTGCTCCGCCATCAACTCTTAAGCTCTTTAATTGAATGCCGGAGTCTTGTTCCATTGCCATCAATACATCTTTCACCTGATACGTAATTGCTTCTAAAGTAGCTCTTATTAGGTGTTCTTTTGTTATTCCACGGGTGAGTCCGAAAACGGCACCGCGCACTTCACTATCCCAGTATGGGGTTCCTAAGCCTACAAATGCAGGAACAACATAAACGCCAGCAGAGGAAACAACAGTTTTTGCATGTGTTTCACTTTCTGAAGCTTCTTTAAAAAACTGAAGTCCATCGCGCAACCATTGTATCGCTGCTCCGGCAACAAAAATACTGCCTTCTAAAGCATATTCTATTTCACCATCTATTCCCCATGCAATTGTTGTAAGCAAACCGTTATTCGATTGAACAGCTTTTTTACCTGTATTCATCAACATAAAACATCCGGTACCATAAGTGTTTTTTGCCATTCCTTCGCTAAAGCAAGCCTGACCGAATAAAGCAGCTTGCTGATCACCTGCAATACCGGATATTGGAATTTTAATGTTATTTAAAGTTGTGTATCCGTATATTTCAGATGATGAACAAACCTTTGGAAGAACTGTTTTAGGTATATCCAAGAGGTTAAGGAGTTCAGCATCCCATTGTAGATCATAAATATTATACATAAGTGTACGCGAGGCATTACTATAATCTGTAACATGGGCTTTCCCTTCGCTTAGTTTCCAAACAAGCCAGGTATCAATGGTTCCGAATAGTAATTCACCTTTTATCGCTTTTTCTCTGGCACCTTTTACATTATCTAATATCCATTTTAGTTTAGTGCCCGAAAAGTAAGCATCAATAAGTAAACCTGTTTTGTTTCGGAAAGTTTCATTTAAACCTTTGCTTTTTAGTTCTTCACATATATCAGCTGTTTGTCTTGAC
>JAIOQD010000623.1 GCA_021413595.1 Bacteroidota bacterium
CAGAAAAAAGCTGCAACTGAAGAGGAAGAGGAAGAAGAAGAGTAAATCAATTTGAAAACCTATTCCTCAAATTAGAATCGCTGATTTTTGAAGATAGGAAATGTAATTTTCAAATAAGTTTTAATAAAAAATTTAATTAAACACCCTTCCGTTTTTTTTACAGAAGGGTGTTTTATTTTTTAAGATATGAATACAGATAGCCGATATAATTTACGTGGAGTTTCTGCATCGAAAGAAGATGTTCACAATGCAATTGCCAAAATTGACAAAGGATTATTTCCAAAAGCATTTTGTAAGATAGTTCCTGATTATTTAAGCGGAGACGAAAATTATTGCATCATAATGCATGCTGATGGTGCCGGTACTAAATCATCCTTGGCATACCTTTATTGGAAAGAAACAGGTGATATTTCTGTTTGGGAAGGTATTGCGCAAGATGCTATTATAATGAACACAGACGACCTGCTTTGTGTTGGAGCTGTGGATACTATTTTACTTTCCTCCACTATCGGTCGGAACAAAAATCTGATCCCGGCTGAAGTTATTTCAGCCATCATTAATGGGACTGAAAAAGTGTTGGAACAATTGCGTAGCTTCGGAATTGGTATATATTCCACAGGAGGCGAAACAGCCGATGTAGGTGATATTGTGCGTACAATTATAGTTGATTCAACTGTAGTTTGCCGTATGAAACGTTCGGATGTTATTGATAATAAAAATATACAGGCAGGTGATGTAATTGTAGGTTTGGCTTCATCCGGACAAGCCACCTATGAAACCGAATACAATGGTGGAATGGGTAGTAATGGTTTAACATCAGCCCGACACGATGTTTTTGAAAAAATTCTTGCAAATAAATATCCGGAAAGTTTTGATCCGGCTGTTCCTGAATCGCTTATTTATAGCGGAAAGAAAGGTTTGACGGAAAAAATACAAATAGCCCCTCCCAACCCCTCCGAGGGGGAGGGCAGGGGTGGGCATCCTATCTCCATTGATGCCGGTAAGCTTGTTCTTTCACCAACCCGAACTTATGCACCAATCATCAAAAAAATAATAGATAAATACCGTTCACAGATTCACGGCATGGTGCATTGTAGTGGTGGTGCACAAACCAAGGTGCTGCATTTTGTAGATAATGTTCATGTAATAAAAGATAATTTGTTTCCTATCCCCCCATTGTTTAAAATGATTCAGGAGCAAAGCGGAACTGATTGGAAAGAAATGTACACCGTATTTAATATGGGGCACCGTATGGAATTATACCTTCCGCAAGCCATTGCAGATGATATAATAGCAATCTCCAGATCATTTAATGTAGATGCCCAAATCATAGGAAGAGTGGAAGCAAGCGATAAAAAACGATTGACGATACAATCCGAAAATGGTTTGTTTGAATATTAGACTTTATATATTTACTTGGTAAGTGGAATCTCCACTTTTTTCTCGATAAGTTGGAAATGTCCAAGCGCTTTTTCCTCAATTTACAGTTGTGTACTTTTGATTCTGCTTATTAATGGAACTCAGGTTTTTACAATAATTGCAGTAAAATATGCTCATCGGGGCGTAATAAACCCAATCACACAATCAAAAAAATCTTTTGGCTTTTCGGCATGCACCCAATGTCCGGCACCTTCAATGGTAGCTAATGAGCTATGCGGAAAAATTTCTTGGATCAAATCTAAATCCTCATCCAAAATATATTTTGATTTTTCGCCTCCTCTGATAAAAAGAGTGGGAACGCCACAGGAAAGGGTATTTGGGGTTGCTTCACCAACGTTTTCGAGCTGGTCGGTAATTACTTTTAAATTAAAACGCCAGTCAAGTTCAGTGTCCCCTTTCCAATAAATATTTTTTAAAAGAAATTGTTTGGTGCCGAAATTCGTAAGGGTTTCTGATAAAATACTTTCTACTTCTTTTCGGTTTTTCACGATGCTAAAGTCAACTGCATTCAGCGCTTTCAGCACATCCAGATTATGTGGAGGATAATATTTTGGTGCTATGTCAACCACAATTAATTTATCCAATAATGCAGGGTGTTGTATAGCAAATTGCATGGCTACTTTTCCACCCATGGAATGACCCATTAAAATTACATGTTTTAGATTATTATCATTTATCAGTTCCAGGATATCATCACTCATTACCTGGTAATTCCATACATCACTATGTGGTGAAAGCCCATGATTACGAAGGTCAACAAGGTAAACTTCAAAACCCTGTTCAGCAAATTGTCTGCCAAGCGTTCCCCAGTTATCACTTTGCCCGAATAAACCGTGCATTATAATAAGTGGTTGTCCTTGTCCGGATTTTCTATAAAATAGTTTCATGAATTAAGAGCCTGTTTAAATTTTATTTCAAATTAATTCTATCAGTAATTTTAACAATATTAAAATTGTGAATTAAAACTGCATTTTATAGGTAATGTTCTTCTCTGACCTGTTCTTCTCTGAAGAAAGAATTGGCTTTTTCGCCAAGAGGGATCTCGTAAATCGTCAGCAGTATCATTCATAAATAACAAGATCCCTTCTACTGCGAAGAACAGGTCACAAAAGTTCGGGATGACACACCGATAAGAACTAAAGGGTATTGCTGAGCTTCCTCAAATAAAGTTGTATTGTGTTTTCTAATCCAAAATACAAGGCATCAGAGATCAAAGCATGGCCAATAGAAACTTCTAATAGTCCTTCCACATGTTGTGCAAAATAATTAAGATTTTCTAAACTAAGATCATGTCCCGCATTTATTCCTAATCCCAATTCTTTCGATCTTTTTGATGCTATGAAATAAGGTTTAATAGCTTGTTCCGGATTAACAGGATACCTTTTTGCATACTCTTCGGTATATAATTCAATACGATTAGTCCCGGTTTCTTTGGCTCCTTCGATCATTTTCAGATCCACATCCACAAAAAT
>JAIOQD010000624.1 GCA_021413595.1 Bacteroidota bacterium
AATTGTTTCGTCTTCACACACCAAACATTTTGCAGTCGCACCTTTGCCCATAATGCTTTTGAAACCTTCGGTTTTGTGCGGTTCAAATCCTTCTTTTTTACTTGCATCAACAATGGCTTGTGCTAATGGGTGTTCTGAAAATATTTCTGCTCCTGCGGTGCAAGCCAAAAGTTCTTCACGGCTTGTTCCGTTTAAAGGAAACACATCTGATACGATTGGATTTCCGAAAGTGATGGTTCGTGTTTTATCTAATGCAATTGCTTTTATTGATGCCAATGCTTCGATGTATTTTCCGCCTTTTACTAATGCTCCTTTTGCTGATGCGTTGCCTATGGCTGCATAGATGGCAACTGGTGTAGATATAACCAATGCACAAGGACAAGCGATAACCAAAAGTGTAATTGCCTGTTGTAACCAATGATTAAAATCTAATTGCATTACAAATACTGGAATAACAAAAACTAAAATTGAGAGCAAAAGCATTACTGGTGTATAATATTTTGCAAATTGCTGAATGAATTTTTGTGTTTCGCTTTTGTTTGCCGATGCTTCAAAGGTGAGGCGAATGATTTTTGAGAAGGTGGTATCAACAGAAAGTTTGGTGGTTTCCATTTCTATGAAGCCATTCATATTAAGAGTTCCTGCAAAAAGATTGTCTCCTTTTCGTTTGTCTTTTGCAATGGGTTCGCCTGTGATGGCGGCTTCATCAACCATTGTTTCGCCTGAAATAATTTTGCCGTCAAGCGGTATCATTTCACCTGCTTTCACCTGAATGATTGTTCCGACTGCAATTTTATCAATGGTAACATTTTCATTTTGTGATTTGACAAATGCGGTCTTTGGTGCTTTGCTTACTAATTCATCTAATGCAGATTTTGAATTTTCTATTCCAATATCTTCTAAGCGTTCACCCAACACATACAACACAACCAAAACTGCTGCTTCGGGAAATTCTTTAAGATAGAATGCCCCGATTACTGCAATTAGCATGAGTAAATTGATGTTGCTGAATTGGAGTTTGAAGATTGCTTTTACTCCGTTCCATAAAACATTATAACCAATTCCTAAAATGAATATGGCGAAAACGAAAGGTGCATACGGCATTGGTATGTGTATGCCGATGATTGATAAAACTTCTAATGCAACTACTATTGTGATTGCTGAAAGAAGAAAAATAAATTTTTTGTCGTTGATGGGTAATTTCATTGTTTTGATTATTTAATTGTTTGATAAATTTGAAAGTATACTTATTGAAAGTGCCACAATAATGGTGTTAAAAAAAAATGAAATTAAACTATGCACCAATACAAATCTTCTTATTGTCTGAGAAGAAATAGTAATATCGGAAACTTGAAAAGTCATGCCGATAACAAATGAAAAATAGGCAAAGTCTAAATAATCTGGTTTTGTTTTAGTAGGAAATTCAATTCCGCCAACATTACTTCCTGTATTTAATGTATTATGGTCGTGATATAGGTGTGCATAACGAATCGTAAACATAGTATGCAATAAAAACCACGATAAAAAAACAGGAGATAGCAAAATAATAAATTGTATTATTTTGTTGGAGGAATATTCATTTTTATGAGTTACAAAAATTAGAGTGCCTAATATAGACAAGCACACTGCGATTATTACAATAAAAAATATTGTTTTAAGTCCGTCATCTTGTTTTTCTACCACCGTGCATAAATCCTCGGAAGTTGTAGAAAAAAATAATAACCACCCTAAAATAATCATTGAAAAACTAAAAGTATTCCAGCTTAGTATTATCCTAAATGGAATTTCAGTTTTAAAAAATGATAAAATTGCAAAAACAATAATTGAAGAAAGAAGACAAATGAGTAATTTTTTTAGCCCACTTAATTTTGCAATTGAAGATAACTTTTTGGGTTTATTTCTCATGAGATTAATATAAAAGTAGAAAGAGAAATTTTTTGTCGTTAATTGGTAATTTCATTGCTTGTATGTGTTTGAATAATGATTAATAAATCTTCGGGTATTTCCATTGGATGCAAAGGTGGAACATTTGCACCACCTGTATTGCCAACAGGTATTTTACCAACGAACGATTTTACTCCACCAAAAATAAGCCTTGGAATTTGCCCAATTATTTCTTTACTGTTTTTTGTTTTTATTCCAAAAAGTAACATTTTCCAGTGGATAAATGAATGTGCAAATGGGTACGGTTGACCAAGTATATGTGCTCTTTCCAAATGTTGCCAACTTTGCTGAAAATGATTTTGAACAAAATCATTTTCAGCATCTGTTAGTTCTTTTTGGTAAAACGGTTTTAGTGCTAATGGCATTTTTGTGTAGAGTTTCATATCTTTATTATTTTAAGTGGTTTTTTTGATTGAGTACCACTAATTAAAGTTAAAAAATAGGTACCTTGATTTAGACCTGATAAATTAAGAAAAGATAGATTAGAAATATCAGTAAAATTTAAAACTTTTTTACCTGTTACATCTGTTATTATCGCAGAATTGTATTTTATTTTTGATGTACTCAAGTTAAAAAAAAGTATATCTTCAACAGGATTTGGGTAAATAAATAATGGGTCTTCATATTCGATTTCTTTAGCACTTAATATGCCATTTGAATCTAAAGCTATATCCATAAGAGTAGCTATTGATAGTTGTACCATTTTGGAGTAATAAGGTATATTGAATTTACTCAATGAGTCATTTATTTTATGCCAGTTAGGGTTAAAATCATCATTATATTCTTCATTGATTCCAATTGCTGTTAAATTTAAATCCCAAAATGATTTGTGGTCGGTTGCAGGGTCTCCTGGGTTCACAATTTTATACTGCAACCCAATATTGTATAATTTTAATACATTCATGACCCTTTCAGATAGTAGATTTGAGTTTGAAATATTACGAGTATGTATTTCAATTAAGCTATCATTGTTTCCGTCCCAAGCAATCATGTCTAAATTTATATATCCCACAAAATCTCTTACATCATCAGGTGGCCCAAATGCTCTACTCCCAAGTAAACCCTGTTCTTCTTCGTCCCAAAGTGCAAATTTAATTGTGTAAGGAAATTCAAATTGTGAAATAACTCTAGCAGCTTCTAATACTCCTGATGTTCCACTTGCATTATCATCAGCACCTGGATAATGAAATGCTGGATTTCCTGAGCCAACTGCGTCATAATGTCCACCTAAAAGTATATATTTGTTAGATTTGTAACCTTTTTTAGCAGCTAATAAATTTTTGCCAGTTATGCTAAATTGCTGTGAATCTATGTTTAAATTCCAACTTTTAAATAATTGTTTAGCATATTGAAAGGCCAGTTCGTTACCTGAGGTTCCAGATAATCTTGATTTAATTGTGTCCTTTTCGTTTATTCCTTTCATTCCAGTCAAAACTTTGGTGTAATTCACTAAAGAGTCTGAATTAAATAAATTTAAAGCCTCTTGGATTTTTGAAATTTGGCTAAAGGAGTTAACCGAGAATATGAAATTACAAATAGTTATAGCAAAAATTTGTTTAAGTTTACTTGTGGTCATGTGCTCCTCCTTTATTATTAATTCCTAATAAAACAATTGGATCATGGTGTATGTAAATGCCGATGATGGTTAAAACTTCTAAAGCTACTTTTGTTGTGATTGCGGAAAGAAGAAAAATAAATTTTTTGTCTTTGATTGGTAGTTTCATTGTTTGTAATTTTTTGTTTAACTTATAAATAATTTTAACAGCAATCTTTTCCTGTTTGAATAGAAGGACATTTTACTGTGCCATAACTGCAATAAACACAACAGTCGCCTTGTTTCGGTTTTAAAATCTTTTTACAGTTTTCACATTCATAAAAAAACTGGCAGGCATCTGTTGGCATCATTTCTTTTTTCTTGTGTCCGCAGTTTGGGCAAGTAATTTCACTTTCAAGTTCCACTGTCTTACCATCAATAACCTTGCAAGTGTCGCAAGAGCCGTGAAGTTTGTTACGTTTGTAATTCCAAAGTGTGGCGACAAACAAGCCGAACATTCCTGCATACAAAAAGTAAGTCCAGTGGTCGGAGTTGTTGAAATGATAGCCATAGAAAACTAAAAGTCCGCTTGGAATTGCAACAAACAACGGATAAGTGCAACGATGTTTGCGATACGAAAAGTAAAGCCCTGCCACGGAAACTAAAACCATTGCCTGAAAAATCCACATTGTCCATCCTCCAAAAAGTTCGGCACTTCCAAAACCTAATGCTGATGCGACAAACGCAAATAATGGAAAACAGCAAGGAGAAAGTAATGCAGTAAGAAACAGCCCTGCTGTTCCGAATTTGTCTATGTTGTTAGTAAGTTTCATTTTCGTAAATTTTAATGTGCGTGTGCTTCGCCTTTGTTATTCATTTTAGCCAAAATGAAAAATGCTCCATTTACAACTACCTTGCTGTTGGCAGGAATTTCTTTGAGCAAAGTAATTTCACTGTAACCTACATCGGTTGTGCCTTTGCGAACTGGAATTTTTTCAAAAGTTGTTCCTTCTTCTTTGTGTTTAGGTTCTTCTTTTTCACTATGCTGATGTCCGCTTTCATCGTGTTTGTGTTCGGCTGTTTCAGCTTCGCTGTGGTGTTCTTCTTCGCTATGAGCATCGGTAACAATAAAAATATAGTCCTGCCCTTCGTGGTTTACAATGGCGTTGGTAGGCACGGCATCAACGGTGGCATTTTCTAAACTTACCAATGCTGTTATGCTCATTCCGTCAATCAATCCTTGTTTGTTGCCTTTTACCATTGC
>JAIOQD010000721.1 GCA_021413595.1 Bacteroidota bacterium
GGATTAGCTGTATAAGAATGTCCGTGATAAAAGGTTTTCATTTTATCATCACTTAAAAATTCATCGTAAATAAATTTGGCGCAAGCAGTTGCTCCTAAGGGCATTACACCACCGGTCAAACCTTTACTCATACAAATAATATCAGGCTTTTGTTCCAAATATTCGCTAGCAAAAAATTTGCCTGTCCGTCCAAAACCTGTCATGACCTCGTCAGCAATGGTAATTACATTTTTAGTTTTACAGCGTTTAATCAATTCATCAAGCACCTGCGGAGAATACATCACCATTCCACCTGCTCCCTGCACCAGAGGTTCAAAAATAAAGGAGGAAATATCATCTCGTTGCAGAGCAGTTTGTAAAGCATCTAAGGTTGCTTGTTCCTTCCCTTTTACCGGAACAGGAATGTGAATTACATCAAACAATAATTTAGAAAATGGAAGGTTAAAGGCATTTCGCGCTCCAACCGACATACCTCCAAAAGTATCACCATGATAGCCGTTCTCAAAGGAAATAACTTTAGTTTTATGAATGGATTGATTGCTCCAATACTGAAATGCCATTTTCAAGGCCACTTCAACAGCAGTAGAACCATTATCAGAATAAAATATTTTTGATTGATTGGCAGGCAATCGCTTCAATAAACGTTCGGCAAGTTGTACTGCTGGTTCGTGCGTAAAACCAGAAAACAGAGTATGTTCCAGCGTTTGTAACTGCTCCGAAATTTTTTTTGTAAGATATGGGTGACAATGGCCATGCACATTTACCCACCATGAGGCTATGCCATCAATATACTTTTTGCCTGCCTCATCAAAAAAATAAGCGCCCTCCCCTTTTACAATTGCAATATGCAAAGGAGCATTTTTTAATTGTGTGAATGGATGCCACACTGCATTTTTATCTCGTTCCTGTATAGTCATAAAATAGAGCTATAAAAAAAATTAATTTTTCTTAAGCGATAATGTCATACTAGAAGATTTTATTTCCAATTCAGAATTATTTTTGAAAATTAAGCTGTTTTTTTCGATTGAACCATCCGCTTTAATATGTGTAATTGAATTTTCAGAAATTGTATATTTACCTTTTTCCAATGAGATAGTATCTCTCTTTATTTCATAATCACCCCTTTCATAATACTCTATAATTGCACCATTGGTCATATTGTTTAACAATCCAATGGCAGCAATTTCAATGGCAGACTGTGAAGCCGCAGTATCAATAGGAATAATGCTTGTTATTGCCCATTTACCAACAAGCGATTCCTTATTTTTTGTTTGGCAAGCAACAACCAGTAGCACAAAAAATAAAATTGCGGAAAATTTTGTTTTCATTTTAATTATATTTTAAAATAAATAGCAGTGTTGGTTATAGCAAATTTATAATAAAATATCGGTTTTGTCAAACGTTGAGGGGGATCAGGAAACGAGAATAGTTCAACCACATACTCACTGTTCAGTGAAAGATCTAATTTATAAGATTGACGCTCCTGCCGGAAAGTTTCTTTAATTATTTCAAGCCCTAAAATACGACTATAAAAATCTTTTGATTTTTATAGTCGTAACAAATTATTGCAATATGATGAATTCGATTTAACATTGATTTTTATAGGTAATTTAATTAGTGGATAATATTAAACTCTACTCGCCTGTTTTTTAGCCGGTTATCTTCCGAATCATTGGCAACCAGTGGTTGAGCTTCCCCATACCCAATGGCTTCTATTCTACTCTCATCAATACCCATTTTTACTAAAATCATTTTCACTGTTTCTGCTCTTTCCATGGATAATTTTAAATTATAATTGTCATCTCCTAAATCATCGGTGTGTCCAGCAATTTCAATTTTTATTTGTTCATATTTGTTCATAAACTCAACAATATTTTCAATTTTTTTATCCGTTCCTA
>JAIOQD010000722.1 GCA_021413595.1 Bacteroidota bacterium
AAACTTCCCAAGAAACAATGATAAAAAACAAATCATCTTGTGACTAAAATCATCTGCGAATTTTCTTTCACTGCTTTTCTTTGTGTGTTGAAAAAATGCAAGGAAAATACCTTGTATTAGATACTGAATATACTAAAAACATTAAAATATAGAATTTATGAAAGGCTCACTTAAAATAGGGAAAATTACCGGCATTGGAATATATATACACTGGACCTTCACTTTGCTTATTGTTTTTATCATTTTCAGCAATTATCGCGCAGGGCAAAACTTTGAACAGATCGTATGGTCGATAATTTTCGTTCTGAGTATATTTCTCACTGTTTTACTGCATGAACTAGGTCATGCCCTTGCAGCAAAAAGATACAATATTAAAACCAAAGATATTACATTACTTCCTATTGGCGGACTCGCCCGGCTGGAATCACTTCCTGAAAAACCCAAAGAAGAATTAGTGGTTGCTATTGCCGGACCAGCTGTTAATATGGCCTTAGCCGCAATTACTGCGCTATTTATTACGATTCCCGGAACTGAAGTTCTAACCATTCAATTATCAAATGGGATCAATAGCAGCAATTTTTTTCTCAATTTCTTTATTGTAAACGTTTGGCTGGCGGTGTTCAATTTAATCCCTGCCTTCCCTATGGATGGAGGACGAGTGCTTCGGGCAATACTCTCTTTTAAATTTGAAAGACATATTGCTACAAAGATTGCTGCAAGAATAGGACAGGTATTTGCAATTATTTTTATTTTTCTTGGCGTTTTTATTAATCCGTTCCTGGTTTTTATCGGGCTGTTTGTTTTTCTTGCGGCAAAGGCAGAATCAGAATATACACAAACGAAATCATTACTTCATGGATACAAAGTGAAAGATGCATTGATGCAACAATATAATTCTATTGATGCCGGCCAGACGATCAAAACAGCAGTAAAAATGCTTCTGGATGGTCAATCTAAAAATTTTCTGGTAACTGAAAACTCTCTTTCGGTAGGAACGTTAAGCCGCGATGAAATAATAAGAGCACTTGCTGAACAGGGAGAAAACGAGATTATTTATAAAGTGATGAAAAAGGATCTGATCGTTCTAAATGCGGACTCGGCTCTTGAAAGCGCTTATCAACAGGTACAGGAACATAAATCAACCTTAATGGCCGTAATGGAAAACAACAAACTTATAGGCGCATTAGACACAGAAAACATTTTAGAATTTATTATGGTAAAGGATGCACAGACAAAAAGCAACTATAATTGATAACAATTTAAAAGCAAATTTTGTTTAAACAATTTTTGAGTTTTTACCATTTATAAATGAATAAAAAACTTCTAAAAACACAACCATTTTTAACAAATCCAAATGACGTAAATCCTGAATCAAGTTCAAATATAAACATTACAATAAGTTTGGCTGTTTAGATTCGTTAAAAAAGAATTGCATTAAATAAAGTGGTAATTTTACCTATATGAATATATTATTGATAGTGCTGTTGAATACTAAAAGAAAGTTGTTGTAAATGGACTGGCACTTACTTTCACTTTCTGAAATTACTCAAAAATTAAAAACAAGTCCTTCTGGCATTGATGGTTCAACGGCTTCCCAACGCCTGCGTGAATACGGAGAAAATAAAATCACAGAAAAAAAGAAGAAAACTGTTTTGCAGAAGTTTCTATATCAGTTTACTGATTTTATGATTCTCATTCTTATTGCAGCAGCGATTATTTCAAGTATTCTAGGAGATGTTACAGATTCAATAATTATTCTTGTTATAGTTATCATTAATGCAGCTGTTGGGTTTATCCAGGAGTATCGTGCGGAAAAAGCGATGGAAGCATTAAAGAAAATGGCTGCACGCAATACACGTGTTTTGCGTGATGGAAAAAACATTGAGATCCCCACCACTGATTTAGTCCCGGGAGATGTTGTAAGACTTGAAGCCGGTGACATTGTTCCTGCTGATATACGTTTTTTTGAAACTCATCAATTTAAGATTGATGAATCAGCACTTACGGGGGAATCACATAATGTAGAGAAAAATTCTGATGAGCTGCCGGAGGGTAATTATTCTATTGGCGATAGGATAAATATGGGATTCAAAGGCACATTTATCACAAATGGACGTGCCCTTGCTTATGTTGTTGAAACGGGCATGAACACCGAACTTGGCCAGATTGCTAAACTAATTCAAATCGAAGAAAAATTAACACCATTACAAAAGAGATTAGCTGCTTTCGGTAAACGATTATCAGTTGTTATTCTTATCATTTGTACAATCATATTTCTTATTGGCTGGTTGCGGGGTGAAGCCATTTTAACGATGCTGCTCACCACCATTTCACTTGCTGTTGCTGCAATCCCAGAAGCATTGCCTGCATTGGTAACCATTGCACTTGCCCTTGGCGCCAAGCAATTAGTAAAAAGCAATGCGCTTATCCGCAAATTACCGGCTGTTGAAACACTTGGCTCAGTAACTTATATATGCACAGATAAAACGGGTACGCTTACACTTAACAAAATGACCGTGCAGGAGATCTATGAAACGGCAGATAACAAATCGAATTCCACATTTTCAAAAAGCAATGCCTTGCTAAATGCAATGGCTTTAAACAATGATGTTTCGAAAGATAAAAACGGGAAATGGCTGGGTGATTCAACCGAAGTGGCCTTAGTAAAATACGCCTCCGAAAAAAATTTTGAAAAAAATGCATTAGAAAAAATATTTCCAAGAGTGGAAGAGTTGCCTTTTGATTCCACCAGAAAATGTATGACCACATTTCATAAAACTGAAAATGGAATTATCGCAATTACAAAAGGTGCAGTGGATGTATTACTTGAGAAACTAGCTGACAATCAAAAAGCGCTTATTCCTGAATTAGAACTCAAAGTAAATGAAATGGCAGGGAAAGGGTACCGTGTATTGGGATATGCAATAAAAACAATTTCCACTTTGCCGGAAGAATTAAATAGCCATGAAATAGAATCCTCATTAACTCTAATCGGTTTTGCGGGAATGATAGATCCTCCGAGAGAAGAAGCTAAACAGGCGGTGGAAGAGTGTAAGCGAGCCGGAATTATTTCCGTAATGATAACAG
>JAIOQD010000025.1 GCA_021413595.1 Bacteroidota bacterium
AATAAATGTAAAATCCATACAGGCAATTACAAGGTCTTCACCTCCAACAAGCCCGTGTGCACTTCTAAGAGCGTCTTTTAAATTGGTTTTCTTCTGGGTATCAACTAATCGGTCAGAGTATTTTTTTGTATCCGTAAAGTTTAAAGGATCGGCAGCCGTTATATTTGCATTTAATTCAATAAACTCATTGTTATCAAAGATCAGTTCAAAATATTCAGCCGACCCTATTTTTTCGTGGTAATCACACTCAGCACAAACATAAAGATTTTGAGCATGTTCATTTGAAGGCGTTAATTTTTTACAGGAAGGGCACTTATACCACAAGCCTTCTGGAGTTTCTTTTTTCTCCTTGGTAGAAGTAGTAATACCTTTTTTTATTCTTTTAAACCAACTCATCTTTTTAATTTGAAAATTTGAAAATTTGAAAATTTGAGGCTTTGAGCATTTTCACATTACCTCATTTTCAAATTAGCACATTAATTATGCAATTGTAATTGTTTTATCTAAATAAACATCCTGGATCGTGTTTAACAATTCAACACCTTCTTTCACTGGTTTTTGAAATGCCTTACGCCCCGAGATCAAACCTTGTCCACCACCACGTTTATTGATTACAGCAGTACTCACTGCTTCAGCCAAGTCAGATGCCCCTTTTGATTCTCCACCTGAGTTGATCAAACCGATACGCCCCATGTAGCAATTAGCAACTTGGTAACGTGCAAGATCAATTGGGTGGTCAGTAGTTAATTCTGAATATACTTTAGGATGTGTTTTTCCATAGTTTAAAGCAGTGTATCCACCATTTTTATCCGACATTTTTTGTTTGATGATATCGGCCTGAATAGTAACCCCTAAATGGTTAGCCTGTGATGATAGATCGGCAGCAGTACTGTAATCAATTCCATCTTTTTTGAAGCCATTATTACGGGTATAGCACCATAAAACAGTTGCCATCCCTAATTCGTGTGCACGTTCAAATGCTTGAGCTACTTCTACAATTTGTCGTGATGATTCTGCTGAACCAAAATAGATAGTAGCTCCAACAGCTACCGCTCCCATGTTCCATGCTTCTTCCACAGAGCCAAACATAATTTGATCAAATTTATTTGGGTAAGTCAAAAATTCATTGTGATTTATCTTTACAATGAAAGGTATTTTGTGAGCATATTTACGGGATACAGAAGCCAATACTCCGTAGGTAGATGCTACTGCATTACATCCTCCTTCAATTGCTAATTTTACTATATTTTCTGAATCAAAATAAATTGGATTGGGAGCAAAAGATGCGCCTGCACTATGCTCAATTCCCTGATCAACTGGTAATATACTCATATAACCGGTACCGGCTAAACGACCTGTATTGTATAGCTGATGTAAGCTCCGCAATACTTGTGGATTACGATTGGTGTATGTGAAAATACGATCAACAAAATCAGCACCCGGTTGGTGAATACTGTCTTTTGAAATGGTTTTGCAATGGTGATTCAATAAACTATCAGCATTTGAGCCTAATAATTCTTCAATTTTTTTGTTTGCCATCTTTTATAAATTTGAAAATTAAATTATCACCTTTTTTTAATTGATCTTAATTTTTTTGGAAGACAAAGCTACTAATTTTTATGTACTTATGAAAAACGATATGGAATTATACTTTTCCAATTCTTTTCAATTGTTATTAACCGGTCAAAATGTATGAGAGCAATAGCGGATATAGGTTTTAATCGTTTTTTTTAATGAGGATAATTCCAAGTTTTTGGTACTATATCAATAAACCATTCAATTTGAGATAAATACAGCAAAAAAACAAAACCTTTACTGTCCATTTTTCGTACAATATTTTAAATGTGTAAAATTAGCTTTTAGTGTTTAATTTTCACACTTATGTTATGGTACATGAAATTAATTTATTAAATTCGTAACCTATGAAACAGCCCTACCACTTTGATAATAGCCGTTTTTGCCAAGTGTCTTCTGTTTTAGGTCAACCGTATTTATTTTTGGTTGAATTGTCGGCTTTTCGGTTCGTGTCGATCAATTATTTTTCGAAAAAAATAATTAGTTTTTGTTATCCTCTTTCTACCTTATTTTTCGTTTTTCTTTTCCTTCTGTCAACTTTTTCCTTTTCTCAGATCGATGTCATTAACAATGGGCTTCCTGTCAGCAATACCAACGACAGTGTTATTATCATGGGGAATGTAACCCATCAGGGTAATGGAAGTATCGCCAATTCAGGTAGTTTTTATATTTCTGGCGATTGGATAAATAATAACCCTTCCGGAGCTGTATTTTCAACTGGAACTAATGGCTGGCTGCATTTAAATGGAGGTATGCAAAATATAGGTGGCAATACAAGTACTCATTTCAATAATCTGAATTTGGTAGGTACAGGAGTAAAACAGCTTAACGGTGTAAATACTGAAATTGAAGACACTTTGGCGCTCAATGATCGTGAATTTGCCTCTGGCGATAACATTGTGCTTGTGATGGCCACCGGCACTGATGTTATTACACGATCAAATGGATTTGTAAGTAGTACCAATGATGGAGGGCTTTCTCGTAATACACTCTCTACAAACCGATACTCCTTTCCGGTTGGTTCTACTACTGGAACGTCACTCTTCCGCCCTGTTGATATTACTCCTAATTCAATGAGCGCTAACACCTTCAAGGTGCGAATGGCCAATGTTAATGCAAGTAACGAAGGTTTTGACATCACTACAAAGGATGCTGAACTTGGCGAAATAAATCCAAATTATTATCATAGAATAAATAGGATCAATGGTAATTCATTTGCGGATATTACAATTTATTACGATAGTGTTTTAGATGGCGATTTTACTGCTATGACGCAATGGGGAACCATAAGCCAATGGGAAAATTTAGGAGCAGTTGCTACCACCAGTAATTATGGATTTCCGGGAATTACAAAAAACGGGATCTATAATTTTTCTACCACACCTTTTGCCTTGTCATCAGAGGTTGGTGCAAGTGTGTTTGTTCCAAATGTGTTTTCTCCAAATGGTGATGGCTTTAACGATGTATTGCGTGTGAGAGGAAAAGGAATTGAAGAGATGCAATTTATTATTTTCAATCGTTGGGGAGAAAAAGTATTTGAAACAACAGATGTCAACTCCGGATGGGATGGCACAGATAACGGACAACCAATGAATTTATCTGTATTCGTTTATTCTGTTAAAGGGAAATACAAGAACGGGAAATTCTTTGATGAAAAAGGAAATGTTACCTTGATGAGATAAATAAGATATGAGTATTTAGTTTTGAGATTTGAGAACCAAGAACCACGAAGTAAGAATCCAGAAGCAAGAACGATGAAATCAAAAGTTCTATTTTTAGCAGTAATATTCAATCTTGCATCTTGCATCTTGCATCTTGCATCTGCTCAGGATATACACTTTTCACAAACCGGTATGACGCCTTTGCTCGTTAACCCGGCATTAACAGGTTTTACCGGAAATGATCACAGAGCAATCCTAAATTATAAAAATCAATGGATCGGAATGGGATCAGAAGGAGCTACTTATCGCACCGCTATGTTTTCTTACGATACACGTTTATTAACTAAGAAATTTAAAACTGGTTATATTGGTGCAGGTATTAATGCTTATAAAGATGTTGCTGGTGATTTAAAGCTCGGAACTACCCAGCTAAATCTTTCTTTTGCCGGCATAGTTATCATCAATAAAAAGCAGTCGATATCAGGTGGTATTCAAGGAGGTTATGTTCAAAAAAATATTTCTACAGCTGACATGAAATGGGACAGCCAATATGATGAAGGTTCGGGAATATTCAACTCTTTCCTGGAATTATAACTCCAAGCAAACCTATTTGAGTTCCAATGATCAGTTAAAAGTAAATTTAGGGATTGCAGCCTTTCATATAAATCGTCCAAACCAAAAATTAAATCCTTATAATACCAACGCTACCGATGATCTGTATTCAAAATTGGTGGTTCACGGTTCTGCAGTGATAGGAATTGCTGCTACCAAATATGAATTTCAACCTTCAGCAATTTTATTTAAACAAGGGGCTGCTTTTGAGTTAAATATGGGTGCAATGTTGCGCTGCAAAATTAAGGGCGAATCAAAATATACAGGCAATATTGAGGCAATGGCTATATCAGTTGGAGCATTATACCGAATTGGAGATGCCTTAATTCCTATGATGATGTATGAATATTCTAATTATGCACTTGGTGTTAGTTATGATGTCAATACTTCAATGCTAAAACAAGGCACAGGATCAAAAGGAGGACTTGAAATTTCGTTGAGATTCACTACTCCTGATAATAGCAAGCGTTCTTCTTCAAGATTATTAAAATAACATATGAGAAATTATTTTTACATCCTGATAATTATTTTAGGGATGACATATCAAGTAAAAAGTCAGGAAAATATGGACTCAGTCGAACATATTGTTACAAATTTAGGGCAGACTGTTAATACCCCTTATGATGAATTCTCTCCGATTATTTCATCAGACGGTTTGGTATTGATATTTGCATCAACACGTCCAATTTCTAAAGAAGATATTGCCAAAAAAGTTCAAGGATTTGAAAATGTTTATATTTCATATTATAATGATATGACCTGGAAATGGAGTGAAGCCAAAATGTTGGGGGAAACTATCAATCAGCCCGGAAAGAATACTTCTCCGATCGCATTAAACTCCCTGAACCTATCAATTCGAGTAAACATGAATCATCAGCCAGCATTTCACCTGATGGACGAACAATCTATTTTGTAAGTAATCGCAAAGGAGGACAAGGGAAATTGGATATATGGTTATGTCATCAGGATAATACCGGTACCTGGGGAAAAGCAGAAAATCTTGGTGCAACCATAAATTCGGATGATAATGAAGAAGGTGTATTTATTCATCCTGATGGAAAAACACTTTATTTCAGCTCCATGGGGCATAATACAAGTGGAGGATTTGATATTTATAAATCTGTATTTGAAAATGGTAACTGGAGTACCCCAGTCAATTTAGGAAGTTCTATTAATACACCTGAAGATGATCTGTTTTTTACCTTAACAGCAGATGGAAAAACTGGTTACTATTCAACAGCCTATCTTGAAAATGTCGGTTCAAAAGCGGAAACAAAAGTCAAAGAAAAAACTGCTACAAACGATTCACTTATTCGTACGATTCTGGACGCACAGATTTTACTTGAAGAGCAGATTAAACGAGTTCATAATGCTAAATTAGTGATGTCAGATCTCAACGAAGAAAAAGCCCAACAAGTGATAAAGGAAACTCAGGTTCAACTGGAGCAAATGGCTCTGCAGATTCAAAAAGTTGTAAAGGAAGCTCAGGCGCTTCTGGTTGTAAAGGAAGTACTTGTAAAAAATGTAGGATCCACCGGTACTAGCAGCGATACAATAAGCATGATTTCAACAGGTAATAACAATATTAAAATTACTCCAATAGTTGCAACCATGCGTGAGGGAGGTTATGGTAAAAAAGATATTTATGAAATAAGGTTTAAAAATAAAAAAAACGAATCAAATCTTACCTTGTTTAAAGGTGTTGTTATGGATTTTGCTACACTTGATCCCATTGGAACTGATATTGAAATTTCTGACAATGATAAAAATGAAATTATAGCAAACATCCAATCTAATAGTGTTACAGGAAAATACCTTGTATCCCTGCCTGCTGGAAAAAATTACGGGATAGTCATCAAGAAGAAAGGATATTTGTTTTTCTCTGAAAACTTCGACATTCCTGTGTCAGAAGCCTATAAAGAAATAAATAAGAATATTCAATTACAGAAATTCAGTGTAGGAAATACAATAACATTAAAAAATGTTTTCTATGATCAGGGTAAGGCCACATTGAAACCTGAATCGCTTTCTGAAATTAACCAGTTAGTTAATTTGATGAATTTAAATATCAACATTAAAGTTGAAGTAGCAAGTTATACGGATAGTGAAGGTTCTGCTTCATCAAATTTAGCTCTCTCACAAGCAAGGTCTCAATCTGTGTTGGATTTTCTTTTTTCTGCGGGAATTAGCAAAGAACAAGTGGTAGCTAAAGGTTATGGAGAGTCAAATCCAATAGCTTCTAATGATACCGAAGAAGGTAGAAAATTAAATCGCAGAACAGAGATAAAAATATTGGAACAATAAAAGTATCAAGAATCAAGAACCAAGAACCAAGAACGATGAAAACAAAAGTTCTATTTTTAGCAGTAATATTCAATCTTGCATCGTGCATCTTGCATCTTGCATCTTCTTTTGCCCAAAATAATATGGGGATTGGAACGCTCACACCTGACCCAAGTGCGATTCTTGAATTAGAGGCCACAGATAAAGGGGTTTTAATTCCGCGTATTGTTGATACTAATAATATTGTTGCTCCTGCCACAGGATTGTTAATATACTTAAGTCCTACAAACAGTTTTTATTATTTCAATGGAACATATTGGAAGTCCATCATTGCCGGCTCAGGCACAGGAGGAGCCAATGGAACTACAGGTTCTACTGGTCAGGCTGGTTCTACCGGTGATACAGGAGCTACCGGTGATACCGGTTCAACTGGGCCTACTGGTTCAGACGGCTCCACAGGTGATACTGGAAGCATAGGTATAACAGGTGCAACAGGTGCAGGAAGTACAGGTTTTACTGGATCTACTGGCGACACAGGAAGTACAGGTTCTGTAGGTTCTACTGGTGATACCGGATCTACTGGCGACACAGGCTCAACTGGTGATACTGGCAATACAGGTTCAACTGGTGGTACAGGAAACACTGGTGTTACGGGTTCTACCGGAAGTTCTGGTTCAACTGGCGAAACAGGAAGTACAGGTGATACAGGAAGTACAGGCTCAACGGGTGATACAGGAAGTACCGGTTTAACCGGTTCAACCGGGGCTACTGGAAGCACTGGCTCAACAGGCAATACAGGTTCAACGGGTTCAACCGGATCTACTGGATCTACTGGATCTA
>JAIOQD010000723.1 GCA_021413595.1 Bacteroidota bacterium
ATTCGCTCTGATTTTGCGCAGAATTTCCAAATTATAACTTTTGGTGATGTGGGAACTGCATGGACAGGCCCTTCGCCATATTCGGATAAAAATTCATTAAATACATCTGTTATTGGCTCTGCTCAAACACCACTTATTATTACATTAAATACACAACACAATCCTATTGTTGGAGGATATGGCTGGGGAGTAAGAAGCCGTATATTTGGCTATTTTATTCGTGTAGATAGAGCATGGGGTGTACAAGACGGAATTGTTTTAAGACCAATTACTTATTTATCATTAAGTCTGGACTTTTAATATTCTATGAATTACGAGTTTTATCGAATTATAAATTCGTGCGTAAAAGACCATAATTTATTATAAGAAACAGAATAATAAACACAGATTCGTAATTCAGGAAAATTCGTAGTATCTATGAAATTCAAACAATTAAATATGACAACAATTGTTATTTTATTATGTATCGGTTTATTTGCCGGAGTACTTAGTGGTATGGTTGGTATTGGCGGAGGAATTATTATAGTTCCTGCTTTGGTTTATTTTATGAATATGAGCCAGCCCGAAGCGCAAGGGACTTCACTTGCGGTATTATTATTACCGGTGGGGATTCTTGCAGTTTATTTTTATTATCAAGCAGGATATGTAGATGTAAGATCCTCATTGATAATTGCCACTACTTTTGTGATTGGAGGGTTTATAGGTTCTAAAATCGCAATTGTTGTTGATCAAAATATGTTAAAAAAAATATTCGGCATATTTTTGTTTTTGATTTCATTGAAAATGATTTTTGGTAAGTGATATGCCTATCATAAAGCAATAATGAATGGAATTTAAAACAGCCTTTTGGATGGAATTTATGAATGGACTGAAGTTTTTTTAAGTTCTTTTAAGTTTTTCATTTATTCATGCTCAACTAAACAATCTTCAGTTAATTAAAATAAACCTTTAATAGAAAAAGCATCAGGTATGATGGTGAGAGCAGCAGAAAGGACGAAAATGCTTTTACTGACTGATCGTTCGGCAAATTTAGAAACTCCCATAAAATGTTTGTTGCAGGATTTTACACTAAATGATGTGTTTTTTGTCTCTTGGCATTTATCAAATTACCCCATCCAAATAAATTCAGAGACATTTTATTTTGGTATAATGTGAAAAAGGAATTGACACTTACTTTAAATGATCTGAAAGCAAAATTTAAATCTATACAATTATCGATATGACAAAAGAGGCTAAGGATACAATTGTAAAAAAAAGCGGTAAAAAGTTATAGTGTCCCCTATTTTCAGATACTACAGTTATTAATCAAATTGTTGATTACCTTGCCAGTATCAATGGCGAAAAATGATTACTGAAATTGTAAAAACATTTTTTTTATTGAGATCTTTACAATTAATTTTCAAAGACGAAACAGGACTATGGCAATTAAAATAGACTCAACAACACGGCAAGTAGTTTTTATATGTGCTTTAGTACTTTGTTGCACCCCTTTAATAGATCCACCATTGGCATTGTTGATTGGCTTTGTTATTGCTCAAACAATTGGGCATCCCTTTATCCACCTAAATCAAAAAGCAACAGGTTGGTTACTTAAAATTTCTGTTATAGGACTAGGGTTTGGTATGAACCTGCACCATGCAATTGCGGCAGGCAAAGAAGGTTTCATTTTTACAATATTTTCTATAACCATTACACTACTTTTTGGTTGGCTTTTTGGTAAATGGTTTAAAATTGACGGAAAAACTTCTTTTCTAATTTCCAGTGGAACTGCCATTTGTGGAGGAAGTGCAATTGCTGCTGTCTCCTCTATTGTTAAGGCTAACGAAAAACAAATGAGTGTTGCTTTGGGAACAATATTTATTTTAAATTCCTTGGCCTTATTGATTTTTCCAAGTATCGGACATTGGCTAAATATGACGCAACATCAATTCGGGCTGTGGTGTGCTATTGCTATTCACGACACAAGTTCAGTGGTAGGTGCAGCAGCTAAATATGGACAAGAAGCATTACAAATTGCTACAACAGTTAAACTGGAGAGAGCATTATGGATAATTCCATTATGCTTGGTTACAGCTTTTTTTGTAAAAGGAGAAAGTGAAAAAATCAATATTCCGTATTTTATTGGTTTATTTATAGTTGCAATGTGTTTCAGTACTTATTTTCCGGAGTATAAAATCCAATATTCTTTTATAGAAGCCGCTGCGAAAAAAGGTTTGACCGTTACTTTATTATTAATTGGTGCAGGAATTTCATTGAAAACAATGAAATCAGTAGGAGTTAAACCCTTGGTGCAAGGTGTTTTGCTATGGTTATTTATAAGTGTAATTTCAATTACTACCATAATGTTATCAGAATAAAGGAATACTATTGTTATGGAATGGCTAAATTTATGGAGTTCAAGAAAAGTAGAGAATGTGAAACCGTGTTAATGATCGAGGATAAAGATCTTCGTATATAAAAATAGTGTTTTTGAAAACTAGATTTTTTCAATATGCAAAAGCTTAAACAACAAATTCAAACCCTTGCAAAAAAATATCTTTCTGAAACGATTGAAATCAGAAGGCATTTGCATGCTCATCCCGAATTATCATTTGAAGAATATACGACTTCTGATTATATTGCTTCAAAGTTGAAACAATATAAGATACCATTTAAACAAGGTATAGTAAAAACAGGGATTGTAGGACTTATTGAAGGGGAAAATCCTGAAAAAAAAATAATTGCTTTGCGTGCCGATATGGATGCCTTGCCAATTATTGAAGAAAATAAAGTAGAATATAGATCTCAAAACAATGGTGTGATGCATGCCTGTGGACATGATGTGCATAGCGCTTCATTGCTGGTTGTTGCAAAAATTTTGAATGAATTAAAAAATGATTTTGAAGGAACTGTCAAATTGATTTTTCAACCAGGTGAAGAAAAATTGCCCGGTGGCGCTTCATTAATGATAAAAGAAGGCGTGCTTGAAAACCCTTGTCCGGAAAGTATTTTCGGTCAACATGTTTTCCCAAGCATGGAGGTTGGTAAAGTTGGATTTCGTAGTGGAATGTATATGGCAAGTACCGATGAAATATATGTTAGTGTTAAAGGGAAGGGAGGGCATGCCGCCATGCCGGCCGATTACAATAGTCCCTTATTGATAGCCTCTCAAATTTTATTGGAATTGAATAATTTTTTTATGCGGAAGGAGCATAGAGCTCCTACTGTTTTAGCTTTTGGTAAGATCTCTGGCAATGGCGCCACTAACGTGATTCCGGAAATAGTACAAATGGAAGGTACTTTTCGAACAATGGATGAATCCTGGAGAGCAGAAGCACATTCAATAATGAAAAGGATGGCTGAGGAGATTGCACTACAGATGGGAGGCTTCTGCGACTTTAGAATTGAACATGGTTACCCCTTTTTAGTGAATGATGAAGTTATCACCAACAAAGCACGTGCAGCAGCAGAAATTTATTTAGGAAAAGAAAATGTAGAAGAGTTGCCTATGCGAATGACAGCTGAAGATTTTGCATTTTATTCTCAAAAAATTCCTGCTTGTTTTTACCGTTTAGGGACTGGAAATAAATCAAAAGGAATTATTAGCGGTGTGCATACTTCCACCTTTGATATTGATGAACAGGCTTTGGAAATTTCTTCAGGCCTGATGGCTTGGTTAGCCCTGAATGAGCTTAATAGTTGAGTTTATATATAATACAGCTAACATAAAAAAAGCTAATTGAAACTCTTTTAATTAACTTTTTTAAACAACGTTTTCTATTTCTTTTTGAGCAAGCAAATTGCCTTATATCCATAATATTTCCCCTTGTTTTTTTTCTTATCTTCGTTTCTTTTTTACTAAGAACATATTTT
>JAIOQD010000026.1 GCA_021413595.1 Bacteroidota bacterium
ATCAGAATTGGATCATTTAAATGAAATATTTTCTACTTCCGATACGTTGCTTGGCTTAACATCAATTGGTAAAAAAGTAGAATACAGTGGAAAATAAAACCGAATTTATTATTGACCGGTTATTTATTTTGAATGTAAGAATTACACAAAAAATTCACGCTTTAAATTCAGCCATTCTAATGCTGAGCCGCTTAGAAGCAATTCTTTCACATTCTGATCGTAAGCTGTTCCTTTAATTAATGCTCCCGGCTCTGTTTCGCCAAGTGGAAAAGGATAATCGCTACCAAGTGCAATACGATTTGCACCAACTAATTCCACAACATAATCAAGCATTGCCTTGTCGTGGACTAAACTATCCAACCAAAATTTACCAAGATAAGCTCTTGGATTTACGGGATTATCTATTGCAACCAAGTCGGGACGGCAATTATAGCCATGTTCGATACGCCCTATGGTTGAAGGGAAAGAGCCTCCACCATGTGCAAAAGCAACACGCAAATTAGGCAAGCGTTCAAACACACCGCCAAATATCATTGAGCAAATTGCTAAAGAAGTTTCAGCTGGCATTCCCACGAGCCAAGGCAACCAGTAACGCTGCATTTTTTCTTGTCCCATCATATCCCAGGGATGCACAAACACTGCCATTCCAAGTTTTTCGCAGGCTTGAAAAATTGGAAATAAATGTGGATCATTCAGATTCCAGTCATTCACATGCGATCCAATTTGAACACCGGCCAAACCAATTTTCTTGCAACGATCCAGTTCTTTTATCGCCAATTCAGGCGCTTGCATAGGTATTGTTCCTAAGCCTATAAATCGTTTTGGAAAACGCTTAACAATGTCTGCAATATGGTCGTTCAAGAATGCCGATAATTCTAGACAATCCTTTGGTTTTGTCCAATAATTAAACATTACAGGAACAGTAGAAAGTACCTGAACATCCACATGGTGATGATCACATTCTTTAATCCGCTTTTCGGCACTCCAACAATTATCTTCTATTTCACGAAAAAATTTACCATCATCCAAAATCATATTTGCGCAACAGGATCTATGATGCTGTAGCTGAACAAAACCACCGTAACCAAACTTCTCTTTCCAGTTAGGGATGTGTTCAGGAAGAATGTGTGTGTGTATATCTATTGTTAACATAAGCCCTCCAACCGAAGCCCCTCCTCGCCTCCCCGAAGGGGGAGGTGACACCCTACACAAGCGATCTGCTGTGTGGCTTGTGTGCGGGTTCTCTCCCCCTTCGGGGGAGTTGGAGGGGCTTCTTTTTTTACTTTAAAAATTCTGTAATAATTTTCTCTGCTTCTTCAAAAGCATTCTCTAATTTGTCGTTCAGTATTATTTTGTCAAATAGATCAGCCGTTTTTAATTCATTTTCGGCTTTGCCAATTCTACGTGCAATACTTTCATCTGTTTCTGTTTCTCTTGACCTTAAACGCATCTCCAGATGCTGAATAGAGGGAGGCATCACAAAAACTGCAAGTGCCAGATCGCCAAATTGATTCTTTAAATTTAATCCACCTACCACATCCACATCAAAAATTACGTGCATTCCCTTTTTCCAAATCCGTTCAATTTCAACTTTTAATGTGCCATAAAAATTATCTTTATAAACCTCTTCCCATTCTACAAAATCGTTATCTAAAATTTTTTGTTTGAACTCCTCTAAAGACAAAAAATAATAATCCACTCCATGTGTTTCACCCTTACGCATAGGTCTGCTACAGGCCGATACGGAGAATTCCAACTGTGGGAATTTTTCCAGTAAGTGATGCACAATAGTAGTTTTACCTGCTCCTGATGGTGCTGAAAATATAATGAGTTTGCCGTCCATTTTGTACTACGAATTACTAATTTTAATGGATGTATTGGTTATGTATAGATTCGTTATTTGTAATTTACAAAACATTCAATAACTGTTCTTTAATTTTCTCCAATTCATCTTTCATTTGCACTACCAATTTTTGAACTGCTGCATCATTTGCTTTTGAACCAATGGTGTTGATCTCCCGTCCTATCTCCTGTGAAATAAAACCAAGCTTACGTCCGCTGGAAGGCTCTTGTAGTGTATTCGTAAAATAATCAAGATGTGTTTTTAATCTTAATTTTTCTTCCGTGATATCCAACTTTTCAATATAATAGATTAATTCCTGCTCAAAACGATTTTGATCAATTTTTTCTTTTTCAACAAATTCCGAAATGTTATTTTTTATCCGTGTTCTTACATTTTCAACACGTGATCCATCCATTTTTACTATATCAGCAAGTAAAGAATAAATGATGCCGATCCTTGTTTGAAATTCACTAGCAAGTATTTTCCCTTCATCGGAGCGAAATTTCTGAAACGCTTCAATGGCTTTATCAACAGCTGCTTTAACTTGTTCCCATTCTGCTTCATCTAATTCCACTACCTCCCTTTCTGCTTTCATTACTTCCGGCATCTTTACAACCAGAGCCAATAAATTTGTACTGTTCTCATTCAACTCTTCTGACAGGGCTTTCAACTCTTTGTAATACGTTTTTGCTAAGGTTTTATTGATTGCCACGGGTAGCGTCTCCTGATTCGATTCAGTAAAAACAGTTAGGTCTATTTTACCACGTTCAATTTGTTTGGAAATATCACTGCGAAGACCAAGCTCTTTTTCTTTATAGATATATGGTAATCGCAGATTTAGGTCCAATGCTTTGCTGTTTAAAGATCGAACTTCAACTGTTACTTTTTTTCCGGGAATTTCTGTTACAGATTTTCCAAAACCGGTCATTGATTTTATCATGTTTTATTGTATTTCAAACAAATGTAAGATTTTTTGAATTTATTATTTCATCTGCTTCTTCAGAAAGGGTTTAGATGAAAAATTTAGAGAGTTTTTTTATGTTTTATAGCCATAAACTTCCGGTGATCAGCCAAAATGTTTAACCTTTATAAATACCCAAATAAATTTCTCCACCTGATTTTCTCATTGCACGATACATCCCTTCCGAATTAAAAGGCATTTCAATATTTCCTTTTACATCAATTGCAACAAGACCGCCCTCTCCGCCAATTTTCACCAATTTTTGATAAACTACAATATCACATGCTTCCTTTAAGGATAGGCTCTTGTATTCCATAAGACAGGAAATATCGTAAGCAACCACAGAACGAATAAAAAATTCACCATGACCCGTGCATGAAATAGCACAAGTGTTATTGTTTGCATACGTTCCTGCTCCAATGATAGGACTATCCCCAACTCTTCCGAATTTTTTATTGGTCATTCCACCAGTTGAGGTAGCAGCTGCAATATTTCCATGAATGTCCAATGCTACAGCACCAACAGTTCCTTTTTTTGAGTTGGGTGTTCCTGTTGTACCTCTTGTGTTTCCATGATCCAACACCACCAGATCACTTTCCTTTGCTTGTAGTAATTGATCGTAACGATCTTGCACAAAAAAGTATTCATCAGGTGCAAATTCGAGATGCATTTTTTTTGCAAACTCCATTGCACCTACACCCGATAAAAATACATGCTCCGATTTTTCCATTACTACTCTAGCCAAAGAAACAGGATTTTTTACATTTTTTATACCTGTAACAGCACCCGCCATAAGGTTTTTTCCATCCATGATGGAGGCATCCAATTCGTTGGTTCCTCCATTGGTAAATACCGCACCTCTACCTGCATTAAAAAGAGGATTGTCTTCCAGCTTATTTACCGCTGCTTCAACCGCATCTAGAGCATTACCACCAGATGATAAAATGTTATCTCCCGCAAGAAGCGCTTCTTCTAATCCTTTTTTATATTTTTTTTCGTTTTCAGCACCCATTACCGAACGGGGAATGGCACCTGCACCACCATGTATTGCTATCGCAAATTGTTTCATAAATTATTTTTTTATTTTTTTTAAATTACATCAGTTTTCTAAGTAGTTTTAAAATCATCCCCTTCCCATTATACGGTGGATATATGATCTTACTGATATCAATTAATTTAGATTGATACATTACTGAACGTTCGTGTGAAAAAGCTTTAAATCCATGGAAACCATGCGAACCACCCATGCCGCTTGTGTTTATCCCACCAAAAGATAAATGCGGATTTGATATGTGGATCATTACATCATTTATACAAGCACCTCCCGAAGAGGTTTGTTTTAAAATATTGTCAACATTTTTGTTGCTATTACTGAATATATATAAGGCCAGTGGTTTATTATTCGCATTTATATAATTGATCACTTCTGTGATGTTTTTATAAGTTACTACAGGTAACACCGGGCCAAAAACTTCTTCCTGCATGATAAGAGAATCCGAAGAAACATTTGTTAAAACAGTAGGATAAATTGCTTTTGAAAGCGCATCATCAAATAAATTTTTTAATCGTTTAAAATGATTTCCGGAAATAATTTTCCCGTAATCTTCTTTATTGAGTTGCTCCTTATTGAAATATTTTTTTTCTATAGCTGACTTCATTAAGTCAATAAATTTTTCTTGCTGATCTTCATGAACAAAAACATAGTCGGGTGCAATACAGGTTTGGCCGGCATTTGCGAAGGTGCCCCATGTTATTTTTTCAGCGGCTTTTTTCAAATCAACATCTTCATCAATGATTGCAGGGGATTTTCCGCCTAATTCTAACGTCACAGTTGAAAGATGTTTGGAAGCTGCTTCCATTACTATTTTGCCGACATGAGTGCTGCCTGTAAAAAAAATATGGTTAAAAGGTAAACTTAATAATTCGGTAGAAACACAGGAATCACCTTCTATAACAGCAATTTCATCTTCCTTAAAAATTAATTGTATCAATTTTGTTAACACAGCACTTGTGGCAGGAGCTAATTCAGAGGGTTTTAAAACACAGCAGTTTCCGGCAGCAATGGCTGAAACCAATGGCGACATTAACAATTGAAATGGATAGTTCCATGGTGCAATGATCAAACAAACGCCCTTTGGTTCGTAGGTGATGCAACATTTTGTCATTAAGTTTAATAAATTGGAAGATACCGTCTGCTGGCTTGCCCAGGGCGATAAATTTTTAATCGCAAAATCGATTTCAGCATAAATAAAAAGCACTTCAAAAACAGCAGATTCAAAAACGGGCTTTCTCAGATCCTTTTTCAAAGCTTCAAAAATTTCATTCTCGCTCGCTTTTATAGCGGTTTTTAGTTTCTTTAATTTTTTTTTACGATCATTAATAGGAGCAAGCTTAATGGATAGCTGATTGCCTTTCTGTGCATCAAAAACTCTTTTGATAGCAAGCCTAGTATCTTCTGTTAAACTACTTTCCATATTTTTTTATTTTTTGCTTAACACTCCTTGTGTAATAAAATATTGAGCAGCAGCATACGAACCTAAGATCCAAACGCCTGCAAGCGGTATTGGTAAAAGAAATTTATTGATCGCTAGCAAACTGTCGGAAAGGGCGAAGCACACAGCACCTGTCATGATCAGTTTAAAACTTATATCACTCACTTTTCCATAACGATTTAAAGCAAAAACATTCATACCGATCAGTACGGTGGTATAAAGGAATACCGGCACTTTCAGACTCCCTAAATTATTATAGAGCAACAAACAAAATACAACTCCATAAATTATCATCATCAAAATAAAAATGGATTTGCCTTTTAGTCGTTTTACCGCCATAGTTGCGGAGGAACGCAAATAATAAAAAATGTAGAAAATATGTGCAATTAAAAATGAAATTAGTCCACCAATAAAAAACAAGGGGTTTTCTCCCTGGAAGATAAGAAGGATATCTCCCAGCAGGGATAGCAATAAACCGGCAATTGCAAAAGCCACGGCTCTTTCCTTATGCCCATCCAACATAAATAAATAAACCAATAGACTGATAACAATGAGGGGTTTAAAAACAATATGAAGCATTAAGCTGTTTACTATATTAGCATAGAAAACAAAGGCTAGTATGCTTATGAACAAGACAAGGAAATTTTTTTTCAGAAATCTTTTCATTGTTCAGATTGTTTTATTTGAAACAACCACAAGCCGGATAAAAGGTTCCATACCATTAATATGATCAAAAAGATGGCGGTATGTATTTGAAAGTATGCAACAAAAACAAATGAACACAATAGAATTCGAAACGCTTCAGCAAACACCGCATATTTTTTAGATTCAAATAAACTGCTGAAATTTATAATGGAAAAAACCACCAGACTTGCAGCGATCAGCTTTTCTGTGAAACTCAATTTACCTGCACTTAATAAAAAGAAAGTAGCACCGGCCAATGTTATGGCGTATTGAAACAATACATAATAGTTAATAGAATTTGGTACCAGGGTGTCATACTTTTTGTATGGTGCAGTGTTTACAGGGGGCTCCGGATCGTTTATATAAGCAGGTTTCCAGCCCGGAGGATTAAAAGTATATCTCAGTTTATCTTTAATACCACGCATTTGTTTTATCCCCTGGTACATCAGTTTCCAATGATGGAGATTAGCGGATAGCGGATCCCATGTATTGATTGGATGTGTGATACCATATATGGGCTCTTCCTCTTCCTCTTGAAAAGTGCCAAACATTTTATCCCAAATAATTAATGTGCCGGCATGATTTTTATCAATGTATTTTGGATTCACCCCGTGATGAACACGATGGTGAGATGGTGTGTTTAGCACATATTCTAAAACTCCCATTTTATTTATATTCTTAGTATGTATCCAAAACTGATACAAAGTAACCAAAGAAGAAACTAATAAAAATTGTACCGGATCAAAACCAATTAATGCAAGTGGTAAATAAAATCCAAATGAAAAGAACTTTTGAAACCAGCCTTGGCGTAATGCTACAGAGAAGTTATATTCTTCACTTTGATGATGTACTACATGTCCACCCCAAAATAAATTAATTACATGGCTGTAGCGATGAAACCAATAGTAAAAAAAATCAACACCTAAAAAAAGAATAATGCCCGTTGTCCAATTTACAGGAATTTTAAAAAATGCATAGTTCTCAAATAGCAATGTATAAAGGCCAACAATGGCAAGCTTAAAAAACACACCTGTAACCTGTTCTCCAATGCCACAGCTGATATTGGTAATGGCATCGTTAAAGCGATAGTTGCTTTTGTTTCGGAATTTGTCAACCAATAATTCAAGTCCGATCAAAATAAAAAAAACCGGAATGGATAATATGATAGGATTAAAATTCATGTGATATTTTTTTAGTAAAGTTAACCATAATTTGAAAATTAATTTATTTTACAAACAAAGAAGTAAATTTAAATTCGTTTCCATCAAACAAGCCTTTATCACTTAGTTTTAATTCGGGAATTACAAGTAAAGCAAGAAAAGATAAGGTCATATAGGGGGATTGCAAGGTGCAGCCCCATGTTTTTATTTTTTTGTCAAGCAATTCATATTTTTCAGCAACAATATATCCATCTTCTGTGCTCATTAATCCGGCCACAGGTAAGGGGAGAATTCCTGTAAACACCCCATTTGCAGCGGAAACACCGCCTTTGTGATCAATCAATAAATTTATTGCTGCTACAATATCAGCATCGCTCACGCCTGTTGCAATAATGTTATGACTGTCGTGCGCCACACTGGAAGCCATTGCGCCTTCTTTTAATCCGAAATTTTTTACAAATGCAACTGCGGGAGGAGCATCGTTATAACGGTTAACCACCACTAATTTTAGTATGTCCTTGGAGGTATCACTACACAGTTGATCATTTACCGGAGTAATTTCTGTAAGTAGTTGTTTGGTAATTAACTGACCATCTTCTACCGTAATAACCCTTATTTTATTGCTATCCGTAACAACCTTAATATCTTTTTCTGAAATTTTATTACAATTAAAATTATTTACAATATCCGCCTTTACGGAAGGGATAAAACTTTTTCCGTTCTTAGCAACCAGCTCACCATTGATATATGTTTCAAGAATTGTTAAGTCCGAAAGATTGTCTGCCACAATAAAATCAGCCGGATCGTTTATTTGAAGAAGCCCCACCTTCATTCCATAATGTTTAACCGGATTTACACATGCAGCCTGAAATACATGCATTGCAGGAATGCCCTTTTTTATGGCACGTTTTACCAATTGGTCAATATGGCCTACTACTAAGTCGTTGGGGTGCTTGTCGTCAGAGCAAAGCATCATATTCGGATAATGATCATGCATCAGATCAATAAGTGCTTCGAAATTTTTTGCCGCACTTCCTTCACGTATCAATATTTTCATCCCCAATTGCAGTTTCTCCAATGCTTCTTCAGCGGTAAAACATTCGTGATCGGTGGTAATACCGGCCGAAATATATTTTTTTGCATCTTCTCCACGAAGCCCGGGTGCATGACCATCCACCACTTTTTTGTATTGATGTGCCAGTTGAATTTTTTTCATTACAACTTCATCCTGATGTAGAACCCCCGGGAAATTCATCATTTCCGCCAGGTAAACAATTTCAGGCATTTGTAATAACTCATCTATTTCTTTCACACCTATAACAGCACCCGCTGTTTCAAACGTTGTTGCCGGAACGCAAGAGGGAGCTCCAAAATAAAATTTAAAAGGTGTTTTTTTTCCATTATCCAGCATGTACTTTACACCATCAATGCCCAATACATTGCCAATTTCATGGGGGTCGGAGATAGTGCCAACGGTGCCGTGAGTTACAGCAAGCCGTGCAAATTCGGAAGGAACAAGCATGGAGCTTTCTATGTGTACATGCGAATCAATAAATCCCGGAAGTATATAATTAGTGGATGTTACTTCTTGTTTTAAAATGCTTTTTATAATGCCACCCTCAACGGTTATAATGCCTTTATAAATAACTTGATTTAATACATCAACAATATTTCCTTCTATACTAACTGTCATAAAAATTAAATTGAAAATTTGATAAATTGAAAATTAAACAAACATAGACCTGTTCTTTTTTGAAGAATTCTTTAGTCGTTAAAATTCGGAGGCCGCAGAATAACTAATATTCAATTTTATCTGTTTTTTGCTGCCATTCCTGAAATGCAACTAGAGCTTCATTTTGTAGCAATTGTTCCGTTGGTAAATGCCTTTCGGATACGTTAAGTTCAATTTCATCGTAAATAAATTGGTCATCAAACCCTATTGCTGCTGCATCTGTTTTAGTATTTGCAAAATACATTTTATCAGGCCGTGCCCAATAAATAGCGCCAAGGCACATCGGACAAGGTTCACAGCTGGTATATATTTCACATCCCGCTAATTGAAAACTGTCTAATGCTTTACAGGCTTCACGAATAGCCACTACTTCGGCATGAGCGGTAGGGTCATTGGTGGAGGTAACTTTATTAAAACCTCTCGCTATGATCTTTCCGTCCTTAACAATTATTGCTCCAAAAGGGCCACCGTTACCCGCCCGCATGTTATCTATTGACAAACGAATAGCCTCACGCATGAAATTTTCTTTTTCTTCCATTAATTTTTTTTAAAATAGTTTAGACTCAAATTACATTTGGAATCTTTAGGAGGGTGAAAGGTAAGGCTTTTTCTAATTTTTGTCAACTCCAAAATTTTATTACAAATAGAACCGGGATATTTCTTCGGGCAATTTTAAAATCTTTACCCATCAGCTACTTCCATGGTGTTTGAATACTATTTATACACTACCAAATGAATAATTGCTGGAATTCTGGTCACTCAATTATTTAGAGTTTTCCGATTAATCATTGATTTTTAATGATACAAAGCCTGATTTATTGGTTGGTCGATTAAGTGCGGGATATTATATTAAAATGAATACATTTGAAAATCATGTAATTAATTTGCAAAATAATATATAAACAAACAGCTCGTTTTAAATATGAATAGTATTTCTTTAGTAGGATATTTTATTTCAGGCTTTCTATTTCTTTTTTCCTTGTTATTACTTTTTTTTCTGAACCGATCGAGAAAACAGCTGAAGGAACAAGCAGTTCTTCCTTCTGTTTTTGATGAAGAAAATGAACGATTAGCAATTATTTCTGAAGGCACACCTAACATCATTATTATCACTGATGATAAAGGGGAACTGAAATGGGTGAACAAGATATTCAAAGAATTGACCGAGTGTTCTCTCGAAGAATATAAAAAGAAATGCGGGCATACAATATTTGAAGTAAGCAACAATCCCGAAATTAAGGATATCGTGGAAGAAACGATCAGGAGAAAAAAATCAATATTCTATGAGTCTTTTCAAACAGTTTCTTCTGGAAAAAAAGTCTGGAGATCATCCTCTATCAGTCCCATATTCGGAGAAGATAATAAGTTGAAAAATTTATTGATCATCGATGCAGATATTACCGAAAAGAAAAAGTTAGAGCAGGATCTGAATAAATTATCATTAGTTGCAAATCGTACCGGAAGCTATGTTATTATTTCTGATAAAGAAGATCGTATTGAATGGGTGAATGAAGCCTTTACCAGAATAACCGATTATGAGTCGGCAGAGGTGATCGGCAGAAAAAATGCAGAATTGATGTTAAGTGATTTTTCTAATCGCAAAATTAGAAATGAAATATTTCAGACTGTATTAAAAAACCATAAAAAATACAATGGGGAAATTTTTAATTATACTCGCAACAACAGGCCAATATGGTTGTCGATTGAAATCACTCCTGTATTGGACGATAAAGGTAACATTGCTCAATTTGTGACCACAGGAACTGATATTACAGAAAAAAAAGGAGCAGAGGATCAGCTGCGTATTTCCGATAAAATCCTAAATCAGATAAACGCCTTGGTATTAGTGGCGAACAAAGATGGTGAGATCACCTATGCGAATCCTGCAACTAAAACTATTTTGGGTTATGATAGTAAAGAAATAATTGGTGACTCCTGGTGGGACCTTACCGCTAAAACTCCGGAAGAGAAAATAACAAAGAAAAAATTTATAGCTGACGCAATTAATGGTGATGTGGTATTACCTGCGGGTCCTTATGAAAATAGCATCAACAATAAAGATGGAGCAACAAGGTGGATAAGATGGAGTGATATGAAAGTAGATAAGAGTTTTGTTGTTGGTATTGGATTGGACATTACGGAGCGAATTAATGCAGAACTAAAATTAAAACAATATTCAAACAAACTTTTGTTGTTAAATGATATTGGGAAAAGTATTCTCTCCTCCCAATCTTTACAAAATACAATAATCGATATTTTAAAAAAAGTGCATGCGAATTTCCACCAGTCTGCACGGGTTAGTATCGCCATGTTTGACTCCCTTGCCGAAAAAGCAAATTTCAATTTTGTGTTTTCTCCCGGCAAAAAAAGATTGTGTGGCGATATGGCAATTCCATTGAGTTCATTCAGAAAACTGGATACTTTAAAATTAAATCAAGCATACATTATTGATGATCTTTCTGCACTGAACGACCCTTCCGAAATTGATAAAATGAATATTGAAGATGGAATACGCTCCTGCTTAATAATGCCTTTGTTCTATGAAGACGGCTTGTTAGGCTCTATCAACCTTGACTCAGAACAAAACAATGGTTTTTCGCAGTTTGACCTCGAGTTGCTTCAGGATGTTTCCAGTGAAATAGCCATTGCACTTCAACAAGCCAAATTTAAAGCGGCTATCCACGAAAGTAATATTCTGTTAAAAAGACGAAACGAAGATATCAATGCAAGTCTTCGATATGCCAAAAGACTTCAGGAGGCTATACTTCCACCTCACGATTATGTTAAGCATCTTCTGCCTGAATCATTTATTTTCTATCAACCCAAAGAAATTATCAGCGGTGATTTTTACTGGTTAGAAAAACATGACGATATTATTTTGATTGCTGCTGCGGATTGCACCGGACATGGGGCTCCCGGAGCTTTTATGTCCATTGTAGGAAATAATCTTTTAAATCAGGCTGTAAATATTTATAATATCACTCAACCCTCTTTGATACTCGATTTTATTAATAATGGCTTGTCGAAAGTCTTGCACAATAAGGTGGATGAAGTTTCTATCAAAGATGGAATGGATATTGTTTTGTGCTCATTTGATAAAAAAAATAAAATTTTGGAATTTTCCGGAGCAAACAATACGCTGTGGATGATAAGGAATCAGGAATTGATCATTACAAAAGGAGATAAATTTCCGGTAGGAGCTTATGTGGAAAGAGGGGCTAAATTGTTCACTAACCATAAAGTGCAATTAGAGAATGGAGATACTATCTATTTGTTTAGCGATGGCTTTGCTGATCAGTTTGGTGGGCCAAAAGGTAAAAAATTCAAATACAATCAATTTCGAAAATTTCTATTGAGCATTCAAAATCAAAGTATGGAATCTCAGAAATTATTATTGAATAAAGCATTTGAAGACTGGAAAGGTAATCTGGAGCAAGTAGATGATATTCTTGTAATTGGTCTGAAAGTTGGGCTTTAGGCTCAATTTACACTTCTGTGATTTTAATATTGAAAAAATAATATACTGTTCATTCAGCTGAAATATATCTCTAATTCTTTATCTGCAAATTTTTTTTATTGCTTGTATTATCAATCCCCACCATTCCAACAGGAAAAATACATCCCGTTCCCCCCCCCCCAACAATTGCGATTAAAATTGCTTTTAATGTTGAACTCCTTTTCATACTATAAAATCGACAGATATTGTTGACTTTGGCCTAAAAAAGAGTTATTTTTGGTAATAGTATTTTTGAATTAGCCAGTTAATGAATAATATAAACACTGGTGCTTTATATTGCAGCGTGTTCTTCACCCAGAGATTGTTGAAGGGTGTGAGTGGGTCAACTCATATAGCAGATTCAGTATGACGTTCGCACGATTTAGTCTAAGTTCACATTAAAACGATTAGAAGCTATTGCCTAATTCAATAGTATTTATTTTATCAGAAATAGTATTTAATGAAAGTATAAATAGTACTTAATTAATGAAGGGAAAAGTAAAACAATCTTTTTTATTAGTTGCATTGTTTGCCCTAACGGTGCGAGGGCTGGCCATAGGCATAAAAGCCAATGAACCTGTCGCTGTGCCCAAACCTATCAGTTCAACTGATCGGATAGTAAAAGCACATCCCACACAAAGCACAATCAGATTTACTGAAAATATAAATCAGTGGGATAAAAAAGTATTATACCGGGCGCAGCTTGATGGTGGTGTACTCTTCCTTGAAAAAAACTGTTTCACTTATAATTTTTACGACAAAGAAACGCTTCGAAAAAATCATGTATCTAAGCCCTTACCGCCTATCCAATTAGAGAGTGGATTAAGGAATGAGGTGATTCGCTCCCACGCATTCCGTATGACACTGATTGGCGCTGAAGAAACTGTTGAAGTAACAGAAAAACAAACATGCCCGGATTATTGTAATTTTTATATAGGACAAGACAAAAGCAAGTGGGCAGGCAATGTGAAAAATTACAAAGAGCTTATTTACCAAAATATGTATGATGGAATTGACTTTCAAATGCTGGGCTTGCAGAATAGTTTGAAATATAATTTTATTGTCGCTCCTCAAGCGCATACCGAAGATATACAGCTTTATTACGAAGGTTTGGAGAGCATCGCCCTCTCGAAAGGTGCTTTATTATTAAAAACAAGCGTCAACGAGATCTCAGAACAAAAACCGTATGCGTATCAATTGATAAAAGGTAAACAAATAGAAGTGCCCTGTGAATTTATTTTAACCGGCACAACGGTTAGTTTTCATTTCCCCAAGGAATATGATAAAAATACAGAGTTGATAATTGACCCTATTTTGGTATTTGCCGCTTCAACCGGTTCAACAGCAGACAACTTTGGAATGACCGCCACGTATGATTCTCAAGGCTGTTTGTACGCAGGGGGAACAGTATATGGTGCAGGTTACCCAGTTACATTAGGGGCTTATGATACTTCGTGGAACGGGGGGCCTCTTTATTTGGATGGTAGAACCGATGTGGTGATTTCAAAATACGATGCTTCAGGAACGTTTATGCAATATTCAACCTATCTTGGTGGAACAACAAGTACTGAAATTGTAAGCAGCTTAGTTGTAAATGCACAAAATGAATTAATGCTGTTCGGAGCTACCGGATCGAGTGATTTTCCAGTTACAACAGGTGCTTTTGAAACAACATTCAAAGGCGGTTCGTTTTTATCCTTTCAGGCCAATGGAACCAAATATATAAACGGGACAGATTTATACGTTGCCAAATTTAATAGTACCGGTACGAGTTTGTTAGCCTCTACTTTTTTGGGCGGAACTCAAAATGATGGGGTGAATGATAGTCCTACCCTTGCTTACAATTATGGTGATTATTATCGGGGAGAAATTCAGGTGGACAATGCCGGTAACTGTTATATAGCCAGCTGTACGTATTCTTCTAATTTCCCCACTACCTTGGGTTGTCCGCAACCAATTGCCGGTGGTGGTTTAGACGGAGTTGTATTTAAAATGAATCCCAGCCTAACCGCTTTAACATGGAGTACCTACGTTGGGGGAATGGCCGATGATGGCTGCTATGCGCTCACACTGGATAATTTATTAAATGTTTATACAACAGGTGGAACATCTAGTACTAATTTTCCAATTACATCGGGAACATTGGACACCACTTATAATGGAGGGATTACTGATGGTTTTATCACAAAAATAAAAAGCGATGGTTCAGAAATAATGAATTCAACCTTCGTTGGAACACCGGCTTACGACCAATCCTTTTTGGTACAGTTTGATAAAAATTTTAATCTTTATATTATTGGGCAATCAGAAGGGGTAATGCCAGTATCTGTTGGGGTTTATTCAAATCCAAATAGTAAACAATTCATCTGGAAAATAGATAGTACCTTAAGTACTAAACTGTTTACCACCATTTTTGGAAATGGCAACGGGCAGGTAAATATTTCTCCTTCAGCATTTTTAGTGGATGGTTGCGATAATATTTATGTGTGTGGCTGGGGTGGTAATATTTTAACTGGTGTTCCCACAACTAATATGCCTCTTACTCCCAATACTCTTCAGCCAACAACGGATGGATTTAATTTTTATTTATTTGTACTTGCTCCGGACGCTACCTCATTATTGTATGCTACTTATTTTGGAGGAGGTCAAAGCCATGAGCATGTGGATGGTGGTACCAGCCGTTTTGATAAAAAGGGAATTGTTTACCAGGCAGTGTGTTCTGGTTGTGGAGGGAATGATGATTTTCCGGTAACACCTGGTTCCTGGCCCTATACAGCAACGAATTATACCCCTCACACAAATGGGGTTTCTGCGAGTGGAATAAATATGTCATCCAATTGCAATGAAGGTGTTTTTAAGTTTGATTTTCAGGCAGCAGGTGTTAGCGCGCAACTTCTTACAGTGCCTAACGATACGCTGTGGATTCTTCGGGATGTGTTTTATCCGACACCGCTAATTTAGTGGTGGTAGTTTTACCACCGCCAACTGTAAACCTTGGAAATGATATTATTTTGTGTCAGGCACCAAATGTGCTTCTTGATGCAGGAACTTCGGGAACTATTTATACATGGTCAACTGGCGCCACTTCTCAAACCATTGTGGCAACAACAGTTGGAACATATTGGGTAACAGTAGGCAATGTTGCTTGTTCCGATTCCGATTCCATAAACATACAGCAGGTAGTAGAACCTGAGCTTGGTGCTGATACAATTTTATGTGTAGGGCAAGGTGTTGCATTAAACGCTCCTCCCTCTGCATTGGCCTATCAATGGTCAACAGGTGCAACATCACAAACAATTGTTGCCGGTGCTGCCGGACAATATTGGGTATCTGTTAATTGGGGCACTTGCCAAACTAAGGATACTATCAACATTGCAACCATTCCATATCCTGTCGTTAATCTGCCCAGCACTGCACAAATTTGCCCGGGAGACTCTATACTTCTAAATCCAGGAAATAATACCGATGCCACCTATCTGTGGTCAACAGGTGAAGTAACACAAACTGCAACATTTTTTGCCGGAGGGTCCTATTCCGTAAAAGTGTCAAATCAACAATGCAGTATCTGGGATAGCACTGTTGTGCTTGGCGTTTCGCCTATTCCATTGGATGACTATGTTACGCTTTGTAACGTAGAAAAATATACTCTCGATGCCGGATCTGCCGGACTTACTTACCTTTGGTCAACAGGTGAAACCTCACAAAAAATAGATATAAAAGTAGCAGGTAAATACTGGATCGTTATGAATACCAGCCTGTGTACATTAAGTGATACTATCATTGTTGATGGCAGTTTTGGATCTGGTGTGTTGTGGTTTCCAAATTCATTTACACCCAATGGCGATCTGTTGAACGATATCTTTATGGTTAAAGGTTTGGATATTACTTATTTTCAAATGATGATATTTAACCGCTGGGGCGATCTTATTTTTGAAACAAAAAAATTAGAGTCAGGATGGGATGGAACGCGCAATGGAAAATTAGTTGAGTTGGATGTATATGTATGGAAAGTGAAATATAAAACCTTATGTGATAAGAATCGTGTAAATACCCAAATAGGGCATGTTTCTGTTATTCGCTGAAGTATTAACAATATAAAACTTAACTTAGTGCTGAGTTCATTGATGTTAATGATCTTTTTAAGAAATTATTTTTTTTAATGAAACAAACAGCAATCAATTTTGTTTTTTTATTTCTGCTGTTTATATTTTCATTCAATGGTTTTGCCGGAGGTGTAAAAACTAATGAACCACTAAACACGATCAGGTTTACCGAAAATAAAAATCAGTGGGATAAAAATGTTTTGTACCGTGCACAGCTCGATGGCGGTGTTTTGTTCTTGCAAAAAAACTGCTTTACCTACAGTTTTTATGATAAAGAAACGCTTCGTGAAAATCATATTAAAGCCCACCCCGGCCCTCCCAAAGGGAGGGAGAGTCAACACGCGAGCAAAAACGATGGCTTAACCGGAAGCAGTTCCTCC
>JAIOQD010000713.1 GCA_021413595.1 Bacteroidota bacterium
AGATGCCAGGGTTTCAAGCGCTACCTCATTACTTTCAAGTGTTGACATGAATAACAAAAATGGATTTGAAGCTGTAAATGATAGTACTTTCATTATTCACCTTTCAAAGCCATTCACACCTTTTTTAAGAATTTTGACCATGAAATATTTTTCTGTTATTCCGGAAGAGGTGATTGTTCATTATGGTGAAGATTTTCGCAGAAATCCTGTTGGTACCGGTCCTTTTAAATTAAAAATGTGGGAAGAAGGTTCAAAAATGGTACTTGTAAAAAATGACAATTATTTTGAGTTTGAAGAGAATAAGCGTTTGCCATACCTGGATGCTGTTTCGATATCTTTTATAAAAGATAAGGAAACATCATTTCTTGATTTTTTGCAAGGCAATGTTGATATGGTTTCAGGGATTGATGCAATTAATGTAGATGAGGTATTGACACTTGACGGGACATTGAAGGAGAATTATAAAGACAAATTTAAAATGCAAACACAGCCCTATCTAAAAACAGATTATTTAGGCTTTTTGATCGATGAAAATCTGGAAATTGTGAAAAAATCGCCTTTAAAAGTGAAAGCGCTTCGAAAAGCAATAAATTATGGTTTTGATCGTAAAAAAATGGTGAAGTATTTACGTAGAAATCTTGGTATTGCTGCCACTTCCGGATTTATTCCTTCGGGATTACCATCCTTTGATTCCAGCATTGTGAGAGGTTATGATTATAATCCTGATAAAGTTCGGGAATTGTTAATTGTTGCAGGTTTCCCTAACGGAAAAGGATTGCCTGAAATTTCGCTTGCCACCAGTGAATTGTATCTGGAATTGGCAGAGTATATTCAATCTCAATTAGCTGAATTTGGAATTGTGATCAAAATAGATGTTCAAAAAGCTTCTGTTTTATCCGAATCTATTGCAAATACAAAAGTTAATTTTTTCAGAAAGTCCTGGATAGCGGATTACCCGGATGAAGAAAACTTTTTGTCGTTATTTTATAGTAAGAATTGGAGTCCGAAAGGCTTTAATTATACGCATTATAGCAATCCCGATTTTGATCTTTTGTATGAAAGAGCTCAATCAGAATTAAATGATTCTATACGATATAGCTATTACCGCCAAATGGATCAATTATTGGTTGATAATGTGCCTATTGTTCCATTGTATTACGATCAGGTAGTACGGTTGGTACATAACAATATTAGTGGATTAACATCTAATTCAATGAATATGCTATCATTGAAGAAAGTAAAAAAAACGCAGAATGTTTTAGTGAATTAATACCGTAAATTGAAAATTTAATTTTCAATTTACGGTATTAATTTTTTTTAAACATTCAAATATTTACATTTACAAAACACTTATTTCTCTGTATTGGGCATGGTAGGTATGGGCGTTTTTTTGTTTTTATATGCTTAATTTGAAATTAGCTTGTTAGAATAGCTTATATTTTGGAATGCCCTTTAGAAGATTATGAGTAATTGTAGTCAGTTACAAGTGTTTTGCACTTGTATGTAATTGTAAATCATTCGCTTATATTGGTGTTATTAATGGGAACAATATTTAGTGTACTATAATTTTATACAATTGAATATTAATAGGCCTTTTAAAGAAAAAAAGGTACACTATTTCACTAAACGATTAATAATCACAATTGCAATTGTGCACAAAACAAAAATTAGAAATTCTTTGCCCTTTTCATTCTCTCTCGTTCTTCAGGCGTTTGCATTGCATAAATGAATTTGTTTGTTTCTTCCAGCCACTCAAATATTTCTTTTACACTGCGCTTCTGATGTTCTTTAATCTGTTCATCGGTAACAGTGTAATGGAAGCCTTTATCAGCGTTCTCAGCCTTTGGGATAATTTTAGTACTCATTTTTTTAAGAGTTTTGATAATAAAATTACATCATCAATATCTTGTTTACGATTGGCATATTGTTTCATTAATATCAAATGCTCAACAGATACAAGATTTAGAGATACACCATCAATAATTCGTTCTTCTTTCAAATTCCAGAGTTCCTCAAATGCAATTGGAACATCCATCAATACATCTAAATTCATGTAATTAGATCGGCTATTGAAATATGAATAGGCAATTAGGTTCTTATCATTTATAGCTTTTTGCCGTTCTTCTTTATTAACCAATGTTTTTATTGAAATGGGAATTGTTGATTGATACATAAGTATTTTAATCGCAGTCTCAAATTTGTCAATATTTTCATCTGTAAAATCAAGCAATAAGTCAATATCAGCAGTCATTCTTGGGATACCATAAATATTTACAGCTAATCCACCACATATTAAATAACGAACTTGTTGTTGCGATAATTTTTTGAACAGTTGAAAATATTCCATGAACAAATTTAAACAATAAAGTCTTTAAAACTGCAAATAAATAGGCAATACTTGCTCCGCTTGTTTAGCTTGAATTACGATCCAGATAAAAACTAAGAGGATAGCAATTCGACCAACCAGTGATACTTTTGAAAGAAGATTTACTGAAAAATATTCGTAGGATTTAGGCATGAAATGAAATAA
>JAIOQD010000714.1 GCA_021413595.1 Bacteroidota bacterium
TACGTATCTATTAACATAAAAAAAACTGAAACAAAACAATTCCATATCTCAATTCATAAAAAGTAAAAAAGGAATCGGTTCACTGATACTTATTGTACTTTGCATTTGGTTTATATTTTGCCTCCCATCCCCCCTATTTAATAATAAAACATGTACCGTTTTAGAAGATAGTCATGGGAACCTGCTTTCTGCACGTATTGCGGAAGACGGACAATGGCGATTTCCGAATAGCAAACGCGTTCCATTAAAATTTATTTCAAGTATCGTTCAGTTTGAGGACCGAAGTTTTTTTATGCATCCCGGCTTTAATCCGGCAGCATTTGCACGTGCAATTGTTCAAAATATAAAATCAAAAAAAATAAAAAGTGGCGGAAGCACTTTATCCATGCAGGTAATACGACTTGCACGAAAAAAAAAGGAAAGAACAATTTATGAAAAACTAGTTGAAATTATTTTAGCACTCCGTCTTGAATATAGTTATTCAAAATCAGAAATACTCACACTATATGCTTCCAATGCGCCTTTCGGTGGAAATGTGGTTGGAATAGATGCTGCATCCTGGCGGTATTTTGGAAGAGATGCCGGAAAACTTTCCTGGGCAGAATCTGCTACACTGGCCGTTTTGCCAAATGCACCCAGCTTAATTTATCCTGGAAAAAATCAGGAACGTTTATTAGTAAAACGCAACCGTTTACTCGACCAGTTATTAAAGACAAAAACAATTGATAAAGAAACATGTGAATTGAGCAAACAAGAACCCTTACCGGGCAAACCTTATCCAATTCCACAGATTGCTCCGCACTTACTACAACGGGCAGCCAAAGAAGGGCTCAATGGAGAACGTATATTATCAACCCTTGATGTTCATTTACAAGAACGATTGAATGAGATCATTGAAAATCATCATAAAATTTTAAAGGCAAACGAAATTCACAATGCCTGTGCACTTGTAATGGAGGTATCTACCGGAAATATTTTAGCTTATACCGGAAATACTGATAATACAGGGAAAGCTGAATATGAAAGCGATGTGGATGTTATAAATGCACCGCGAAGCACAGGCAGTATTCTTAAACCATTTTTATTTGTAAGTATGCTCAATGATGGTGAACTGCTTTCATCCACATTGATCCCGGATATTCCAACGCAAATTGCCGGTTATGTCCCTCAAAATTACAACATGACCTTTGATGGCGGTGTTCCTGCAAAACGTGCATTAGCGCGCAGTTTGAATATCCCTTCGGTACGAATGCTTCAAAATTACGGCATCGAAAAATTTAATCACAATTTGAAAAAGATCGGGATGACAACGCTTACCTATACTCCTGATCATTATGGATTATCAATTATATTGGGAGGTGCTGAAGGTAAATTATGGGATATTGCCGGAATGTATGCGAGCATGGCCAGAACACTCAACCATTATACTACTTATAATGGCAAATATGATAAAAAAGATTTCCATCCCCCTTTTTATATTGCGCAAAAAGAACAGGATCTCAACCTCGATGAAGTACCTGTGATTGACGCTGCCTCCATTTATTTAACATTCGAAGCAATGGTTGAAGTTTCGCGGCCGGATGAAGATTCGGGCTGGAAACAATACACCTCAGCAAGTAAAGTGGCCTGGAAAACCGGAACCAGTTTTGGTTACAGAGATGGTTGGGCGGTGGGGGTTACGCCCAAATATGTGGTAGCGGTTTGGGTTGGCAATGCCGATGGTGAAGGACGACCTGGCCTTGTTGGGGTACAAACTGCTGCTCCAATAATGTTTGATATTTTCAGTTTATTAAAACCTGCAAAATGGTTTT
>JAIOQD010000715.1 GCA_021413595.1 Bacteroidota bacterium
TTTTGTACTAAAAAACAAACCGGTTTTTGGTACAAAATGGGATAATTATTTATACTTAAAATACATATGAATTTGCTTTGTTTCTCATTCTTTTGTATAATAAAACACCTGTTACGATTTCTCGAAACAGGTGTTTTTTTAATAAGGAAGATTTAATGAAATTGGAATTAAATTTTATTTTTTTATTTTTTCATTTTCCAATGCTTCAATAAAATTACCTAATTGTTCAGTGTCAATTCTTTTGGCTTTGATCAATTTGTTTTCATCCAATAAATAAACTACCGGTGTGCTGTAAATATCATATATTTTTTTTGTGACAGCTCTCCTGTATTGATCCGGTTCATGCACATTGATCCAGTTCAGTTTATTTTCACGGATAAATTTTTTCCATTCTTCGGGTTTATCTTCTGTTTCAATAGCATAAACCTCAACACCTTTTTCTTTCAGTTTTTTGTAAAGTTCAGCAAGCTTAGGAACTTCTTTTTTACAATGTCCACAGCCATGATCCCAAAATATGAGAACAGTATATTTAGCTTTAACATCATATAACGATACGTATTTACCTGTTGTATCCAACATATTTATTGCAGGAGCTTTTTTACCCAACAATAATGGTTTTAGTGTATATGCACGGGTAGTTATTTTATGTAATTGCGTTGAATCTACCCAGTAGGCTTGTTTTGTAGCGTAATATTTTTCAACCATGTGCACAAATACAGCATCCATGCCCATTATGTTTGAACTTTCATAATTATAGGTTAACCAATAAACAATATACTTGAACATTTCGGGATTTGCTTTTGATTTTGCTGCAAGGTAATCAACGGCAACATTAATGGAATCAGGGATCTGTGCCGTTAGTTTGTCCATATATTGTTTGATTTTTGTATGGAAGATAGGTGTGCGCAATAACCTGTCATCGCTAAAATCAATATTGTCGAAATAATGTGCTTTATAATAACGGTAGGCAAAAGTGGTATCCTTTTTTCCATTTGCAAGCAATGGTGCTTCCGGAACATCAATTTCTTCCATTGCTTTAAACAGTTTAGCAACAAAGGTTGTAGGATTGTCTTTAATAAAACCAAGTTTATAATCTTTTACTTCTTTATCAATTCCCGACATTTTATCAATAAGTAATTTTGTGGAATCTTTATTGGTTTTTGTTGTGGTCTTGTAAAGCTCACGTAATGGTTCAATTTGTTTTTGTTTACCAGCCATAAAGGTTTGGTAATCGTAAAAAAATTTGTTTTCGATTGAGCCTTTTACCTTCATATTTTTGATGTAATCAGCAGTATCGGTTTCTAAGGAAAAATTTTGTTCTGCATCCATCACAAAATCAAAATACCTTTTATTTGGAGGCACAAACAGATAAATTCCTTCGGGATACTTTTCTGTACCTTTAAAAACCACTTCGCCTTTGGCATTTACTTTGGCTGAATCTTTTATATACTGTTTATCTCCATAATAATTTGCCAACAAACAAGTAGTGCCTTCTTTTAGGCCCTTGGCGGTGATCTTAATGTTGTAACCACCATCATTTGGATTACTTGCATTAATATTAGTTGTTGCAAGGATGCTTAATACGCTGAGTGTTTTAACAAAAAAGGAATTCATAAAAATTGATTTTTTTTTGGTTAATAATGCAATTAAATCAAATTATTGAAGTGTTTTGAAGATCAACAAATTTCATGTTTAATGATACAATTATAGCTAATTTTTTACAATTTTTGTGTCACAATAAGAGTGCCGTAAATTACAAATTGAGATTTTAGTGTGTTAGTGGTTGAAAATCAATAGTTTGCAAAAATGTTAAAAAATATTAAAATCCAATTTTTGAAAATTTTGATTTTGCTCAATTGCTCATTATTTTTAAAAATTAAAATGGAATTAGAATTAATTTATAAGGTCTGCAATTTTTGATTAAATTTGTCCTTTACATTTTTCTAACTTAGAAATTAAATTACTTACAAAAAATCAATTAGAATGAAAAAAATTTACACATTACTTTCAGTTTTATTATTCGCTGGTTCAGTGAATATTAAAGCTCAGGATACTTTATTATATGAAGGATTTCAATTTGTTATGGATTCATATCTAACTTCTATTACCAGTCCTCCGATTGGAACCACAACGGACAGTATGTGGTATAATTACGATGCAGATCAGTTAGCTGATGGTGCAGGCGGAACAAACTCACGTCCAGATGATTGGTGGCAAATTCTAGCATTTGCTGATTCTAATTTATATATTCAAGGAACAACTGACACTAATATTGTAATGGGTGCTAATTCCTGGTTTTCATCTCCTGGTCAGGCAGACAATTGGTTAATTACCTCTAATGTTCAATTGGGTGATCATGATACATTATTCTGGAAGGCGGCTCCAAGACAAACCCCACGTTATCTTGATGGTTATGAAGTGAGATTATCAACTACAACCAATAGTGATCTTGCCTTTACCAATGTATTGTTTACTGCCGCACAAATGACCGCTATAACCGGGGTAAATGATTCTGTGTTTACTGGGTATGAGTTTTCTACACCTGGTTTTGTGCACGGGCAAGATGGAACATTTACTGAATTTGATAATGATTCTGCACGTTTGATCGGTATATTAAAACCTTTTTCTATACCATTAGATGCTTATGCAAATCAAAACGTATTTATTGCATTCAATCATACCTCATTTGATGATAACCTTATCTCAATTGATGATATCATGATTCGTGGTACGGTATCTAATCCTGTTGCAGGGATCAAAGAAAATAAATTTGATCTTAATTTAAATTTATTTCCAAATCCTGCTGGCGATAATGCACAGTTGAATTTTCAATTACCATCTGAAACAGAGGTTACAATTAATGTAAACGATGTTACAGGTAAATTGGTTTATTCCGAAAATAAAGGCACATTGGCTTATGGCCGTCATTTCGCAACTATTAATACTGCTGCTTTAGCAAATGGTTTTTATACAATTGCTGTAAAAACTAAAAATGGAATAAGCACAACTAAATTGATCGTTCAATAATTTAGAATATCAACGAAATAAGGAATCCCCGCTGATTAATTTCAGCGGGGATTTTTATTTTTAAACCTGTTTCCAACTGTCATCCAGAAGAGCCTTTTGGTGATGATGTGAGAAGATTCTTCATCCTTCCAAATAAATGGAAGGATTCTGAATGACAGGGCGAATTGTTTAGGAATTTTAAATTTCTAACTGTCATCATGAAGAGCCTTTTGGTGATGATGTGAGAGGATTCTTCATCCTTCCAAATAAAAGGAAGGATTCTGAATGACATGGCGAATTGTTTAGGAATTTTAAATTACCGTCTCAATGATTTTTTTAATTGTCATTATTCCTCTTTAAATTCCGAAATAAAGTGGAAATGTATCTCCGGGTTTTTCTCTTGAGCCATTTGCAATGCCCATGCCGATTCTGCTAAAAATACAGGACGGCCTTCTTTATCCGTTGCCATGTGATGCAGTTTTTCGAAGATAAACTCTTCCATCTTTTTCTTATTCTTACTGCTTATCCAACAGGCTTTAAAAAGAGAAATGTGCTCAAAATTACAGGAAGCAGAATATTCGCTTTTTAAACGGTGTTGAATTACCTCAAATTGAAGAGCTCCTACAGTTCCAAGCACTTTACGATTATCTGTTTTTTTGGTAAACAATTGTGCAACACCTTCATCTGTTAGCTGTTCGAGGCCTTTGTTTAATTGTTTTGTTTTTAAAGGATCGGCATTTACCACATATTTAAACAATTCAGGAGAGAATTGAGGAATTCCTTTGAAATTCATTTTTTCTCCTTCAGTTAAGGTATCCCCGATCTTAAATATGCCGGAATCATAGAGTCCGATGATGTCACCGGGATATGCCTCATCCACCACATTTTTTTCCTGAGCCATAAAAGCAGTAGGATTAGAGAACTTTAAAGTGCGATTTTCACGTACATGATAGTAATTTTTATTTCGCTCAAATTTGCCCGAACAGATCCTTAAAAAAGCGATCCTGTCGCGATGTTTAGGGTCTAAGTTGGCATGTATCTTAAATACAAATCCTGTAAAATTTTTATCATCAGGGTGTACTACTTTCAGATCCGTTTCGCGGGAACGTGGGGTAGGCGCAACCTTAATAAATCCATCCAATAGTTCACGTACGCCAAAATTATTTACAGCACTGCCAAAAAATACAGGAGAGATCATTGCTTCCAGATAATCTTCCACTTCAAATTCGGAGTAAACGCCTTCAATCAATTCAACATCATGACGTAAAATATTGGCGAAATTTTCACCAATAATTTCATCAATTGCCCCATCATTCAGATCTTTTATCTCAATCGAATTTTCGGTGGTTTGTTTTTCACCCTGGTTGAAAAGAATTAAACTTTTCTCATATAAATTATAAACACCTTTAAATGTTTTTCCAATGCTGATAGGCCATGTTAAAGGGCGAAGGTCTATTCGTAATTCTTTTTCAATTTCATCCAACAAATCAAATGGGTTTTTTCCTTCACGGTCCATTTTATTGATAAATACAATAACGGGAGTATTGCGC
>JAIOQD010000027.1 GCA_021413595.1 Bacteroidota bacterium
TTTTAAAATGCTTGTGAATAAATGGTTTCAGCAACTCCCCGAAGGGAGTTGCTTTTTACCATCCCGGAGCAATATAATTTTGAAGAAATACGCATAACTTCAAAAAGTAAAGCCCAAAAGCTCTTAAGCTTTTATCACACGAACACCGATTAGTTCGGCTCTGATATTGGTTAGTGCTGCCAATGGGTTTGAAAACTTCAAATCCCAGATGATATCAGTATCCGGCTCAATCCATTTTGGAGTGGAAAGGATAAATTCGCCCACCAATACATTTTGTTTACCGGTGGTATCAAAACGACTTGTTGCAGAATCTTTAGGGAATACATAGCGACCACCGTTGATTTTAAATTCAAAATCTCCGTTTGCGATCTCTTTTGCGATGATACCATAATTAGCATCTTTAACACTAGGGTCAATCCCGGATGTTAAACGTACTGATGTGATGATGAAGTGAAGATCTTTATCCAACTGTGCTTTTGCGATATTGGAAGCACCGTGTACTTTATCATCATCACTTTTGAACATTTCAACTGATGAAAGACCACCGGCAGCTTTTGCAACATAGATAACATCATCTACTAATTGCAAGCGTTTGTCGAATAGTGCTTCTCTGATAGGTTTAGGCAAACCATCAATACGAAGTATCGCTTGGTCGCGTGGAGATAAATTGTTACCACCGGCAGCTTGCATCGAAGCTATTTTTTTAACTGCAGCAGCAGCTTTTGCAGGATGTTTTTTAGCTAATTCAGCTAATTGTCCTAACAACATTGATTGTTTTTCATCGCCTGCATAACCTAATAATTGGGCTTGGTCAACATCATTTAATAATGAATCTAACTCTTTCATTTTTTTATGCGTGTATTTTAGATTGTCGCCACAATATTTTTAATTGTTAATTTATTTTTGGTTTTTGGTTTTTTTGATTTTTAAAAGCTAATCAATGATTAGATAATCATTTTTACATCTTTCATTTCTAACTCACGTTCAACAGATGTGATACCTTTCATTTCTTCAGATTCTTCAGCACTTGATAATTTTGGTAATTCAACTTTGAACTTGTTTTGTTCAAGCACTTTTGCCATTTCGTTCATTTGCTCTTTGTAATAATCGGCATCCGTTTCAGTTGTTTCACTTTTACCAAGTCCTCCGAAGGGGTCCTTTTTCAAAACTACTTTCACTACATTGAACGTTCCTCCGGTAATGAATCCCCATCCTAAACCATTTACAAACTGCATTGCAGGTGTTGGTTTACCATGTGTACCGAAAACTGTACCTGCACCTGCCAAAAGCAATAGTGCCGGTTTTACAAGCGATTTCACCTGAAACCCTTCATTGGTAGGGTCAGGTTCGAGGAATTTGATTTTATCAATTCCATGTCCTGCAAGGGAAGAGGCAGCCAAACCGATAATTATTCCGAAAGGTTTTACTACTTCTCCCATTCCTTTTTTAGCAGCTGCAACTTTTGCAACTCCTTTTAGACCTTTAGAACCTTTTTTAGGTTTCTTTTTGTCCGTGTGTGGTTTGGCTGATTTTTTCATTTTATTTATTTTTGTTAATTATTATTATTATTACTTAAAAAAAGTTTGTTTTTATTTTAATTCAATACGCTTTGCATGGCTTTTATTAGCCTTATTAGCTTTTTTCTTTTTACCGGGACCCGATAAAGCTGCCTTTTTCTTTGGACCAAAACCTACCACCGCTCTTAGTTTAGGGCTAAAAGCAAAAGCGACCGCTGCTGCTACTGTTAATCCTATAGCAGCGGTTTTACCCGGGTTATTCTTAACGAAATTTGTTACCTGTGCGAAAAAACCTACTACCGGTTCATCATCGCCTCCACCTTCCGGTGTTGCGCTATCGGGGTCAGCAATTTTCTCCTCTTCCTTAACAATGGCTGTAGTATCAACATCAGCATGTTTGTTTTTGCTAAACCATTTTCTAATAGCTTCTATAAATTTTGCAATCCCTTTTTTGTCTTCTACTACCTTGCCGGCTCCATCGGTATCAAGAATTTCTTCTTCAGGAAGATTCTCATCCTCAACTTCTCCAATGCCTTTTAAAGATTTTTTTGAATCTTTATATTGCTTTGCACTTACTCCGGCCTCTCTCATTTTTGCTGCTGCTGTTAACAAGGTGGATGCTGCGGAAGTGATCACTACTGCTGTGGTAATAGGCTCGCCTAAACCTGCAAGGTTTGATTTTTTGCCTGCCCTGCCAGTTTTAATATGATGAATTAGCTTAGTACGGCTCCCCCCGATTTTTTCAAATAGTGCAGCAACTTTTTCAAATCCGGCTTTTGATTTATTCCATAAATCCACAGGAACACCTTTTGCTGCTGCTTCTGATTGGGTTAATAGACCCGGAAGTAAACGTTCGGCCATACCAAACAAATTAACGTGCATTGCAGCTAAAAAACCTGCACGAACCGTAAGTGTAACGGGATTGTATTTTACTAAAAACTCCCCAACCTTCTTAATAGCTGCTTTTACAACCGTTGCGGCTTTTTTAATGTTTGTTTTGGCGACAACTGCTACTTTCTTAGCTACCACTTTAACTGAATTAACACCCTCTTTGATAGCGGTAAATATTTTTTTTCCGGGAGCTTTGATATTGATTTTTAATTTTCCGATTTCACCGATACCATCAATGTAAATGACATCATCATCATCTTCTGCTGAAGAATCATCAACTCCATTTATTGGGGCCGTAACAGCGTTCCATCTGTCTTCCTCTTTAGCGAGCGCATCCAGTGCGGCATCTCTTTGAGGAGTGTTCCAATGTTCGATAGCGTAATCAATCATTTCCAAATGCGTTTTCGCACCTCCAACAACTGTTAATCCATCAGGATTTTTAGCGATGTATTCGCGGGAAGCTTTTAGATGGTCAAGGAATTTATCCAACATTGTTTTTTCAATGTCTTCTTCATTTCCTAATCCTCCTAAAAAATTTTCATCAATATCAAAATGATCTCCGTTTAGAATTGCTTCTAAGTCATTTGAATGTTCTACTGTGGCTTCACCTAATGAGCCAAGCATGGCAATAGGGATACCTGATAATGTTGCTGTTTTCATAGTATGGTCGAATTTTCCTGAATAGGGTTTTTCTTCGTTGAAGGAAGTAAGCACGCAATCAATTACATAATATTTGCTGCTGTTTTCCGGTAATGGTACAACCACATATACATGTTGCCAACCGGCTGTATATTTGGTTACACGAAATTTAAAAGAGATACCAAGGTTTGTTAATATTGAACCTGCAAATAAGCTCATACAATCACAGTCAACTCCGGTAGTGCGATCAATTGACCAGGTACGTGATGGTCTGCGTAATTCTTCTACGCCATCCCTATCAAGCTTATATTGTACATGGGTATAAATGAAGTTCCATATATTTTCGCAGGTTTCAGCTAACGGTTTTACCTTGCAGTAATGGTGCAATCTTACGTGTGTCAATCAAGGTTTCATTAACAATCTTGTCCATTGCTTTGATGGTATCGTTTACGGTTCCATCATGGGTAAGCATTGTTTCAGTTCCTAAAGCTTTTGGAAAATATTTGTCATACTGATAACCAGGTTTAATTGCTCTCCGGTGATCAGCTACCAAGCCTAATAATGCTATTTCTAAACGTTCATTTTTCATATTTCCATAACTTTATCAATTGGAATGGTGATGCCCATACTGTCTATGGTAGCATTAACAAGAACTTTCTGGGTAGCTTTAATTCCTTTAAGGCGGCTAATTATATAAGCAACAAAATTTGGAAGAAATGGAATGACATTTAAAAAACGTATTTCTATATCAAGGTTCAGCTTGATATTTGAATTTGACCTGATTTTGGTTTCAACATTACCGGGTTCACTTGTATTTGCAACCCTGGTATATTTTCCAAGACTGTCAGGAATGGAAATAGTGATGTAGGGCTTTGTAATTACTAACTCTTTAGCCGTAGGATTGTTTAATTGAATATCAATTGAATAGATAACACCTTTTGGAATGAATCCGGAAAAGTATTCTATTTTTTTAATCTTAATATCTTCAAGATCATAAGTAAGTTTATCAACTGCATTTGCAGCTTGTGCCACATTTACAGCACCTTTGATTATTAAACCAACGAAGACAGAAATTATACCGAAACCCAAAATTTTATTAACGGCCATCTTTTCTGTTTTTTAATTTGTGAATGATCATGTCGCCCACAACTTTTACAAAAAGGGCAATAAAACCTCCAATTGCTGAACGAAATAGAAACTGAATAGTATCGTGCGTAAAAAATGATTGGAGGTTTAAAAGAATGGTTGGGTAAGAAACTTCAACAACTGATATAGCACCTAAAGCAAATGCGATAATGCTGCTAATGATATTTAATAACATACTCTCGCTATTATTTGTATGATGGTATGAAAACATTCTCAATGATTTTGTTTCGTGCCGCAAATATTAGAAGGATAAAAAGACTCAATCCCGTACAATCCCGTAGAATCCCGTACAATCCCGTAGAAATAAAAAAAGCCCTGTTTTTACAGGGCTTTGGGAGGGGATTGTTTAATGGAATTTTGCTATATTTGAATAAATCTTTCGAAACTAATGAATGCAGATAAAACGCTAAATGCGGCAAGCGAAATTTTAAATAAGATATACGGACACTGGTTTCGTGATTTAATTTTTTTTATAGCGATCACCAGTGAGGTTTTTGCATCGCAATACATTTTAATTTCTAATTCAGCTGTTAGTTTTACCTTCCAAAATATCATTGTATTGCTTGGTTTAAGCATCTATTGGTATGGAATATGTCTTATTGCTGGAATTTATTTTAATCTAAGCCTTATTATATATAGCATGGCAAATAATTTTAAGATTGATACAACTTTAATTCATCCTTTCGCTTTAGTCTTTAGTGGCTTATCTTTGTTTTTTTCTTCTTTTTTGGTTTTGTTAATTTCTTTTGGCGGTTTTTATTTTCATCTTGGCCTTTGGGCGTTTTTACTTTCACATCTTGTACTTCCTCTCCTCGTGAAGTTTGCAATAAAGCGGCTTTGGATAAGCAATCAAACAAATCATCCAACAAACTCTCAAACACCTTCAACAAAAGATAAAAAAGAAGACCCACAACACTAAGACTAACTGCAACTATACATATAATGGCAAAAATTTCCACAACTGCTTTAATAGCAAGGTTTTCTATTATCATAACTTTAAAATTAAAAAATATTTCTTAAGATGTTAACCGCTGTTTTAAAAAACTCTTCATCATTTTTAGCTGAGAATAACGGTATTGAATCCATTATTATATTTAATTTTTTTTTGTCTTTTACTTTACTTAAGATGTGAAATGTCATGCTTGCACCATACATTTTTCCATAAATAGAAAATAATTCATTCCAATTCTTTACACTGTTTATAGTAGTTAGCAACAAATTATAATCGATATTCTTGGTATTGGAAAGTGAATTGAAAATGTTTTGTGCTTGTTTTTTTAACTCTTGATCTTCCGCAAATCTGTGAAATTTACCATTAAAAACAGGCTCTTTAATGGGCTGTTTGTAATTATATAAGTAATCGTATTCCGCATTTATTTCTACCATTATAGCATGTTGTATTTCCTTTTTGCTGTCCGGGAATTTATCCGGGTGATGCTTTTTCCAAAGCTCTTTTCTCCGAGCTTTAAGTTGCTCAGGTGTACTTTTTGTCGAAAAATATTTAATTTGCATAATTGTAAAATTTATGGTTCGCCCAAATGGGCAATAATTAATTCTACTTGGATTGGAGTTAATCGGCTATACTTTTCTCTACCGGCAATTTTATCCAGTCTAGGGCGTATTTTTTTAATGTTTTTCTTAAATGTTTTTCCATCCATTCTATACAAAGCCGCCATCTTACCCATTGTTTGTTCCGAATAATCAATACCATTTGTTTTTTTTGCCATTGTAAAAATTGGTTAATTGTTAATGAATTTTTAAAATAGAGTAGGTGAGGCTGATTTTTTCTTATGCAGCTTAATTACTCGGTTCTTTGCTGATATACGGTCGAAATGTTTTAATAATTTCAAAATTTACCATATAGTTAAAACATTTTTTATTAATACGCTCAATATTGGTAGCAAAACCGAGCCTGTCCAATTCATCTTGTAATTTTAAAAAGTCCTTTCTATTCATTTTATTTTTTTGTTGATCTGTAAAATTTATTTTTTTGTCATTAGGATGCTTTTTTTACTGTTTTCTTTGCCGCTTTTTTAGGCTTTGGAGCGTGCTTTAAATGTTCCGTGTCGATCAGGCCCAAAACAATATTTATTTCTTTTAAACGCCCCTCTAATTCTGCTTTTTTTGTTTCATATACTTTTTTTCTAAATTCAATATCCAAGCGGATAATGTATAGAGTAGGCATACTTGTACTTTCAAGTGCTTCACAAAATCCATATTGAATTATATAATCAACATAAGCTTTGGCCTCAGACCAGGACATCGATTGAATGTGTTTAGGATTTTTGATATTCACATTGTTATTTTGTTTAACAAGCTTCTTTTTAACATCGGCAATAGTAAATGGGTGATTTCCTACTTCGCTTAGAATTAAATTTGCAGTGGTTTCAGCTGCTTTGATGTAACTTACAATTTTTGTTTCCATGATTTTAGTTGTTAAGTGTTAAGGTTATATAATAATAGATTGCTGCAATTGCGATGGATGTTTCAAACAATGTGTGCATTATGTTTACAATGGTTTGCTCACGTAAACTTTTCATTATTTGATTGTGTATTTCCTGTTGTTTTTCTAACAAAGCATTTCCTTCAAGTACCTCACATTTACCACAGGTACAAGGAGGAATAAAATAATTATCAAAATTGAAGCCTTTGCGCAAAACTTCCTGATATTCTCGCACTTGTTGATATGTAAATGAGTCATTCTGATTCTTTATAAAAACATTTGCGTATGTAATAATCAATAGCGATTGAATAGGGGAGAGACTAATCGAAAATAGTTTACCATTCGATACATCACTCTTTCTGATTTTAAGAATTTCCAGTTTCTTTTTTAAAATAATCATTTCTTCAAGTTGAATATGCAACTGAATAAATTCAATTGTTCTTTTTCGACCCAAAAATTTAATTTTTTCATTTCTAATATGAACGCATGTATCATTACTAAAAATAAACAGAACATGAAGCCTCTCCTTATTGATCTTTAATTGTATCATTTTTTCTGAGTTATGTATTTAGAACCAAATTTTATTTCATCGGATATTTTAACTTTTCTTTCTTTTACTATTCCATCAATCAAAGCAATTGAAAACTGATCTTCATAAAATAATTTACCATCAGCATTGATGAAAACAGTATAGACAGAAACTTCCTTTTCTTTTTCCATATCTGCAATTACTTGTTTTACTGCAATTATAAATTTTGCAAGTTGCAGAATTTGGTCAATGAAAATGGTGAGTAAGAGTAATTGAATTGCTATTATCATGCTATGAAATTTTAAGTTTATAGGCAATACTATCAGTTGTTTCTTTAATCTCTATCAATGATTTTCGTATAAAATTTATTGCTTCCTTCTCGTTAAAATTTGCATCGTTGATAATTTCAGATTCCAGATCACCACGCTTTAAATTGCGGTCGATGTAATTTAATTTATTCAATGATTTATTAATATCAATCATTATGGTTTTTAGTTGGCTCATTTATATATTATGTAAGTATTTATATTAATAGTTTCGTTTAGCGACTTGTTATGCCTCATGCTAAAGCGACCTTGTGCAAACCTTTTTCATTCGGCTGCAATTCGACACTAAAGACAAATGACGATTTCCCTGTTTCCAAAAGCCCAAACGTATCATCAAAAAACTGCATCAAATTTTTTGACGAAAAACGCAAAGTATGTGGGTCTTTTCGGCTCAATTTAAAAGCATCATCTTCATTATCTTTTAAAACAAATGCAGTTTTAGCTTTCTGATTAAAACAAAACATTAAACCATCGTTATTATCAACTTCTAAAGCCTTTGCGACAACATCACTTATGATAAATCGACCGTTTTTAAGCTCCAGTTTTATAACTGCTTTTTTAAATGTTCTCAACTGTGAGTGAGAGCTTCTTTTTACAAAAATTATATCTTCCATTTTTTATATTTTTAATACCCGATTATTTTTTCTTCCTTTTCTTTTTCCCTGCCTGTAAAGCCTTTTTTCATTTGATTATTTAACTGATTTCTTCTTTTTACTAAAATCCCATTCTGTAATAGGTTTAGTTCTACTTTTTGTAAAATCATACATCAAAGCTTTTACAATCATTCCTTTTCTCGCATCCAATATTTTAAGTAATTTAGAATATCCCTTATCAGAATGAGTAATGTAACCGTTGTATCCAAATTTCCTGCGGTGTCCAGCCTGTATTCCAAGTTGATTATGAATAATGAACAATCTAAATCTTACCAATGATTTTGTCCGGGTATCAGCGAAATTGTTATTTAACTTTTTTGTCATAATTAGTTTAGTTTTTTGGGATTATAATCGCTGCCTAGATAAGAAGCCAATTCATTTCTAAGCATAACGCCATCTTTA
>JAIOQD010000159.1 GCA_021413595.1 Bacteroidota bacterium
TATCGATCACACGAGGGTCATTCAAAAATTGTGATAAATATTTTCTAACATCCGAAGTTTTTGGGCTATCGGGTGTTCCAAGATTAATGAGTAGTACGCCTGTTTTCATATTATTTATTTATTTCACCACTAAGGCACTAAGAACACTAAGATACACTAAGTAACGCTTTTTCTACTGATTCTTGATTAGTAAAAAAGAATAAGATTCATTCAATTCAATCCCGGGGTAAAAATGAAAACCCTTGAGATACTAAAGGAACTAAGCCATCGTGAACAATATTTTCACAATGAAAATTTATCAGTAACCCTTTTGGTTTATTTGTTAGTTTTAAATACGAAAGTAATTGGGCTTTGAATACAGGCAAGATAATCTCAACTGATTTTAATTCAACAATTACAAGATCATTTACTAATAGGTCCAGTTTTAGAGACCCACCTAATTGTTTTTCTTTATAAGTTATTGGAACAATAACCTGTGATGAAACTTGCAAACCTGCTGATTTCAATTCATCAATCAAACAAACTTCATAAACAGATTCTAAGAGACCGGGTCCAAGGTGTTTATGTACTTCAATAGCACATCCTACAATTTTATATGCTATATCATTTATATACTTCTGCGTTACCATCTCAGTGTATCTCAGTGTTCTTAGTGCCTTAGTGGTGTATTTTGTTAAATATGCAACGCACGTTTCCCTGTAGCATCTAAACATGCTTCTTTAAAAGCTTCGGTATAAGTAGGATGTGCGTGGCTCATACGTGAGATATCTTCGGCACTGGCACGGTATTCCATGGCAACTACAGCTTCAGCAATCATATCAGCAGCACGCGGACCAATGATATGTACACCTAATATTTCATCCGTTACTTCATCGGCTAACACTTTTACAAAACCATCTGTATCCATTGATGCACGTGCTCTTCCACTTGCTTTGAAAGGGAAATTACCTGCTTTATATTTTTTGCCTTGCTCTTTTAATTGCTCCTCTGTAAAGCCCACTGCGGCCACTTCCGGCCATGTATAAACCACTCCCGGTATTAGATTATAATCAATGTGAGGTTGTTGTCCTGCAATAACTTCTGCAACAAAAGTCCCTTCATCTTCTGCTTTATGCGCAAGCATTGCACCTTTGATCACATCACCAATTGCATAAATGCCTTGGATATTGGTTTGTAAATGCTCGTCCGTTTCAATTTTTCCGCGATTATCCATTTTCACTCCGGCTTTATCTAAACCTAAATTATCGGTATATGGTTTGCGACCAACGGAAACAAGACAATAATCACCTTTTAATTCAACCTTTTCTCCTTTTGCATTATCAGCAGTTATCGTTACTTCCTTCCCCTTAGCTGTTACACCGGTAACCTTATGATTTAGGTAAAACTCAAAACCTAATTTTTTTAAACTTTTCAGTAACTCTTTGCCTAGTGCAGTATCCATGGTACTGATGATACCGTCTGTAAATTCAAGTACGGAAATTTTGGAGCCTAACCTTGCATATACCGAACCAAGCTCCAATCCAATTACACCAGCACCAATGATCACCATGTGTTTGGGGATTTCATTTAATGCCAATGCTTCGGTAGAAGAGATGATCCTTTTTTTATCAATTACAATTCCCGGTAATGATGAAGGTTTTGAACCTGTTGCAATAATCGTTTTCGCAGATTCAATTTGTATTTTTTTTCCATCTGCAGCTGTAACTTCAATTGTGTTTTTATTCACAAATGAACCATGACCGGCAAAAACAGTGATCTTATTTTTCTTCATTAAAAAATTAATTCCATCAGAGGTTTGTTTTACTACATCACCTTTGCGTTTGATCATTTGTTTGAAATTCAATTCAGTATTTTTTATATTTATACCATGTTCAGAAAATGTATGTAAAGCATTGTAATAATGTTCTGATGAATCTAACAATGCTTTGGATGGGATACAGCCAACATTCAAACATGTGCCCCCAAGCGTATTGTAACGCTCGATAATGGCTGTTTTCATACCTAATTGTGCGCAACGAATTGCCGCCACATATCCTCCAGGACCTGAACCTATAATTGTAACATCAAATTTTTCCATTGTATTTCAAAGTATTATTGTTAAAGTACTAAGTACTATGTATTAAGAATTATGACCAAGTATTAAAGTACATTGTACTTTGTACTTACTACTTTCTGATAATTTTAAATCGCAAAAGCCAGGAATATAAAATCAGGAGCAAGGATAAGTACATTGCTGCCCGCCCAATATAATCGCCATAACGAGTATAAAACGTAAGTTCATTATTTAATTTGATTTGTGTTTTTATCACTGCTGGAACCCACCAATTTGTAGCTTGTTGTATTTCTCCTTTGTTGGTAATAACACAGGAAACACCTGTATTTGCTGACCTTACAACATATCTACGTGTTTCAATAGCTCTTAATGCCCCATATTTTAAATGTTGTTTATATCCCGGAGTATCGCCCCACCAGCCATCATTAGTAATGATTGCAATAAATTGGGCACCGTTTTTAACATATTCTGATACATATTCACCATACACACTTTCATAACAAACCACCGGGGCAGCCTTTATTGTGCCATCTAAAGAAACGAAAACACTTCTTTCATCCTGTATCCCCAAGCTTCCTGTTGTTCCACCCAGATCGATTGCCAACTTCCCAAGATGTTTAAAAATAAAAGGGAAAGGCATTTTTTCGACACCCGGCACCAATTTCGATTTATGATAGATTTGGATTAGATTGCTGCTGTCTATTTGAAGAGCGGTGTTGTATGAATCATAATAGGCATCTTCGCTTCTAAATTTTCTGGCGGTTGAAGACAATGCTTCATCCGGTTGATATACCTTAGCCGTTGAAGCTCCAATAATAATTTTAAGTTTGGGATATGGTTTTAAGAACTCCTTCAACGTTTTAATACTGCTGCTTTGCATGAATTCATCCTCCCAAATTGCCTCTGTTAAAGCTGTTTCCGGAAAAACCAAATAGTCGGTAGTTGTATCTGTTTGTTGCAAAGCCAATTGCAACATTTTTTGTAATTGAACTTCATAACCGGATATAAATTTCTCATTATATGGATCAATATTGGGTTGAACGATCACAACATTTGTATTCGTTTTCAAATCAACATAAAAAGCTAAAATTATGTATGAACATAAAATTGGAAGCACTAATAAAGCTCCTAAGCCGATGATCTGTTTTTTTGAAACTCGAAAACTACCATCCGAAACTATTTTAAAAATGAAGCAATTGGTGATAAGCACCCATAAGGTACCCCCAAAAACACCTGTATATTCATACCATTGAATCCAATTAAGCGTTGGTGCAAATCCATTACCAATGGTAAGCCAGGTCCAAGTAAGATCCCAATCGAGATGTAAAAATTCAAAAGTGATCCAAAAGCAGCTGAATACAAGTGTTCCCCATTTTTCACCTACTCGTTTTTTAACTTTATGAAATAACATAAATGTAATGGTCATCAATAATGCATTACATCCAATCGCCATTGCAGCCCCACCAAAAGAAGCATTTTTCACCCACCAGGTTGTTAAAACATTCCAGGTAAAAAATGTTAAATAGCTACAAGCAAAGAGAGTAAGTGTTTTGTATTTCTGCGGATTATTAAATATGGCATGTTCTACTATTAAGAGCGGAACAAATGCAATAAATAATAATGGAACAAAGCCATGGGGAAACCAACCAAAAGCCAGTAATAAAGCACTTAATAAGGATAGTAAAAAAAGCTGATAGGTTTTCACATCATTAATTTGGTCGCAAAAGTACGAAAGTTTTAGCTTTTGACAGAACTAACCAAACATTCAACAGATATTAGATAATTATTTTATTTTTTATTAATATCCACTTTAATTGAAAACACATTTGAATATAAGCTTACTGATTGGTCGCCAATATCAGTTAAGGCATAATCAATGGTAACAGACTTAATGCGAACACCTATACCAATATTGGGCTGAAAGGTTTTGATCTTTTGACCTACGGCATCGGTATATGCTTGATAATTGCCCAATCCGGCTCTTAAAAAAACCAAATTCATATAAGATGCTTCGAGCCCAAAATGAGGGTCAATACCAATGGCTTTACTCTTGATCATTACACTGCGTTTACCATCAAACGTTGCATCCAAATTTACTTCAGCAAGTAATGACATTTTTGGGGAAAAGTCGAATTTACGTGCTCCACCCAATAATAATTTAGGCAGCGTAATTTCCACCGAATTTTCGGGGATCTCGTTGCCGGTGGATATAAATACAGCTTTTGTTTCTTCCGAAAGATTATCAGTCCAGGCATTAAATGTGGAAGTAACATCGCGTACCATTGCCCCGAATTTCCATTTTTTGTAGTCATATTGAGCACCTGCATCTAATCCAAATCCCCATGAACTGGCAAAATCACCTAATCTTCTACGTATTATTTTTGCATTTGCCCCTAAACGCAATCCGGGTATTTTCAATGTTTTTGCATAAGATGCTATAAAGGCAAAATCGGTGGCTGAAAAAGTAGTGATACGATTATAATCCAAATTGCCATTGGCGTCAATCAGTTCTGTTGTATTAGGAATATCATCCACCCCAAAACGAATAATAGTGACACCCAATACACTTGAGCTATCCAGACGGGTTGCATACGCACCATAATCGTATTTAGCAATGCCAGCAAAATATTCACTATGCATTAATGCAACCTGATGTTGATTACCAATACCCAATAATCCCGCAGGGTTCCAATAACCTGAGGTAACATCATTTGCAGATGTAACATAAGAGTTAGACATACCCAATGCTCTTGCACCTACACCAACATCCAAAAAATCATTACTGTATTTTCTGGCCTGTGCAAATCCATTTAGGTAAATGCTTATTAGAATGGTTATGGTTAAAAAATATTTTTTAGTCATAATAGGTCATAAAATTAAACTAAATAATGGTTCAGTCAATTTTTTAATATTTAGTTTTTCAGCCTCAAATAGAATTTGAGAACGTGTTTTTTTTATTTTTATTGTTTTATGCATTTCTTTAAGATATAAACCGGGGGTTAATAGTAATAATAATTGGTAAATGGTTATTCATAGGGCGTTCCCTTTCTTAAACAAGAAAGGGCGGGCTTTCCTCTTCAATCTTCACTTCCGCAAATAGCGGAAGCGAAGGATTTACGCGGAATTTTCCCTGACCTCTTGTAGAAGGAACTCTAACGTAGCATTACGAGTAGCATCCTATTTATCAATTTCACGCGGCTTGGTTAGTATTAGATCAAAATCAATTAAAACCTTGAAAATATCTGGATTCAATGAATTGTAACACCTTAAGGCAAATCAGATCAGAAAAACTGCTCCTTAAAAATTAAAAGAGTATTTTCGCTCTCAAATAAAGACAGTTTAGTAATTTCGTTGGCACAAATGAACATTAAAAAAAATATACCAAACACCATTACCTGCGGCAATTTATTTTGCGGCTGCCTGGCAGTTGTATGTGCCTTTAATGGTAATTTACTTTGGAGTGCATATTTAGTGGGTATTGCCGGAATATTGGACTTCCTTGATGGGTTCATTGCAAGACTTTTAAACGTACATTCCGAAATTGGAAAACAGTTGGATTCATTGGCCGATAAGGTAACTTTTGGATTAGTGCCGGGGGTGGTAATGTTTATATTCCTGTCAAATGCTGCTGCTATTTATGCGGGATCATCCGGCTCCAATATGGTAGCAGTAAGCTATCTTCCTCTTTTTGCATTTTTTATTACCATTTTTTCTGCAATACGCTTAGCAAAATTCAATATTGATACCCGGCAAACGAACTCTTTTATTGGTGTTCCAACTCCCGCAAATGCATTATTAATTTGTTCATTTCCACTTATTCAATTTTTTCAACCTACTATTGGAAATTTCAGCTTAATCCCAATTTTGGAAAATGTATGGTTCTTATTAGGGCTCACAATCCTTATGTCCTATTTATTGGTGGCTGAATTACCTTTATTCGCGCTTAAATTCAAAAATTTTGGGTGGGCAGACAATAAAATACGTTATTCGTTTTTAATAGCTTCAATACTAATGATATTGCTTTTTCAGTTTATTGCAATCCCTTTTATTATATTTTTGTATGTGATCTTATCAGTGATCAATTCCGTTTTTATAAGTAACAATTCCGTAAACAAATTAAATAATTAAACAGAAAATGAAATTCAGAGCAGAAATAGATGTAATGCCATTAAAAGCATTATTAGATCCTCAAGGGAAAGCCGTTACAGGAAGTATGAAAAATTTAGGTTTACCTGAAATTGAAAATGTACGTATTGGTAAACACATTACATTGGAAATTGAAGCAGCCTCTAAAGATGCAGCTTCCACTAAAGTAGATGAAGCCTGTAAAAAATTATTGGCAAACCAAATTATGGAGTTTTATGAATTCGAAATTTTCGAAAACTAAATAAAATTTCTTTTTGTGTTTTCAATTTCAATCAAAAGAAATTGTTGATGCTATTTTTTTATCAAAACAAAACACCCCTATTGGGGTTAAAACCATATAGAAGTGGGCTTATTAGAGAAAATACAAAACAATGCCGAAGAACTGTTAAAGTCCTTCCACACGCTAAATCAAGCTAGTCTTGTATTTAAACCTTCTGAAAAAGCATGGTCGGTTTTGGAATGTGTGGAGCATATTTTTTTAATTAATGAAGCTGTTTTAAAAGTTATTTCTACCCCTGCACCTATTGAAAAAACTGAAAATAGCAAGACAGAATTATTTGGTGAACAAAAACTAAATATGCTTTTAATTGCCAATAGGGCATTTAAAGTTCCTGCACCTGATTTTGTGTGTCCCAAAGGTAGTTTTCCTGATAGTAAAGCTGCAACTCAAAGTATCAATATTATTATTGATAAGATCATTCAGCACATCACTAATAATGGAATAGAGCAGGAAACACATACCATAAAACATCCAGTATTAGGTGCAATGACGAAGACTGACTGGATCCATTTTATGATCGCTCACACAAACCGCCATATATTACAAATAGAGGAACTTCAAAAAACTATTTAACTCCCCTTTTATTGGCACAAAAATTGAGTGACAAAAACGTGTACTTGTAATTTAAAAAACAATGAAACGTATTTTAACTTTTTTGATTTCTAGTGTATGTGGTATGTTTCTCATTATACTGCTTTACGGTTATCGTCACAATAGTAATCCGGAATCAGCAGATTTCGAATACAAGCTATCCAAACCCACCAAAAGCTTAGTTCTGCCGATTGCGCTTAATGAAATTTCCGGCATTACCACGCTTAGTCAAAATGAGATTGCATGTGTACAAGATGAAATCGGGACTATTTTTATTTATGATCTAACAAAAGAAGCTATTATAAAAGAATACCCCTCTAAATTAACAGGTGATTTTGAAGAGATAGCCCTTGTTGGCAATACAATGTATTTGCTACGAAGCGATGGTGTGCTGATTGAACATAAAGACTATTCCAAAGCAACTGTTGAAAATAAAGAACACAATCTCAATTTGCCTTCGGCTAATAATGAGGGTTTGTGTTTTGATAAAAAAAATAACCGATTATTAATTGCTGCTAAAAGTAAGGCTGCCAAAGAAGTAGAAAATAAAGATATCCGATTGATCTATGGTTTTGACTTAAAAAACAAAATACTTAGTAAGGAACCTATTTTTAAATTGAGCGTTGATAAAATTGAAGAAAAGG
>JAIOQD010000629.1 GCA_021413595.1 Bacteroidota bacterium
AAACAATTTTAACAAATGTATTAAACTTGTTTATATATTTAGGCAATAAAATAATTTGAAAATTTGATGATGTGCCAATTTTCAAATGAACTTATTAATTCCATAATTCTGCAACTTTTTATTGCTTTGGACTAAACTCTCAAATAATAGTTGAAAATGAACTTATTAAATTACCAAATCGTCAAATCATCAAATTATCAAATTAACAGCACTGAATTCTGTTTTATTGCTATTCCTGTAGCAATTATCTTACTTATTTTATTGGCTTTGAAGATCGCAATTAAAGCTTTGGAGAAGGAAAACAAAGAGAGCCAAGTAAATGATTCACCCTGCATCTCAGAAAAAACAAAAAACAAAATAGAAGATCTGAAAGAAATAAAATCGGTATTGTTTTACATCTCACTCATCGTTACTTTTTTTTACCTTTCTTATGTTTTTGTAAAAGGAACAAGCCTGGAATCGCATGTGGTGGAATGGTTTAATTTAATGGTAAGATGGGCGCATGTGGTTTTTGGTATTGCATGGATAGGGGCTTCGTTTTATTTTAACTTTCTTGAAAACAGTTTGAACAGGACCAAGGGCTTAAGAGATGGAATAGCCGGGAATTTATGGGCCGTTCACGGAGGTGGATTTTATTACCTTGAAAAATACAAAACAGCTCCACCAGAGATCCCTAAAGACCTTCATTGGTTTAAATACGAAGCTTATTTTACATGGTTATCAGGATTTATGTTGTTGGTAATCGTTTATTATTTAGATGCAAAAGTGTATCTTATTGATCCCTCTGTACTTGATATTTCATCAAGTACAGGTATTATAATCGGTATAGGCTCTCTTATTGTTGGATGGATCGCTTACGACCTTTTATGCAAATCTCCGCTCTCTAAAAAACCTCTTGTTTTTGGATTCATTTTATTTCTTTTAGTTACCGGAGCTGCATGGTTCTTCGCACATGTTTTTAGCAGTCGTGCTGCCTATATCCATGTAGGTGCAATGATTGGGACGTTCATGGTGGGAAATGTATTCAGAGTTATCATTCCATCTCAAAAAGCTATGGTAAGCGCTGCCAAGGAAGGTAAATTAGTAGATCCTACTTTAGGAAAAAAAGCTCTTTTACGATCATTACACAATAATTATTTCACATTACCTGTGATTTTTATTATGATCAGCAACCACTTTCCAAGCACCTATGGGAGTTCTATTAACTGGATCGTTTTAATTGGTTTGTCATTAACAAGCGTATTTGTTAAACATTATTTAAACCTGATAGAAAAAGGAGAAAAAGCGGTTTGGATACTTCCTGTTGCTGTTACGGGAATGATTGCCCTTGCTATTGTTACAGCTCCTAAAACAAAATCTGTTTGTAAAGAAGATGCTCCTGTAAGCTTTACTGAAGTCAATGATATAATTACAAAAAGATGTGTTCAGTGTCATTCCTCAAATCCAACAGATGATGTTCTAAAAGTTGCCCCGAACGCAATTACATTTGATGACCCGAAGAATATTATAAAATTTTCTGAACGAATTTTAGCGAGAGCAGTAACTACCAAAACTATGCCTCAGGCCAATAAAACAAACATGACGCAAGAGGAAAGAGATGTGATTCAGTGCTGGATCGAGCAGGGTGCTCAAGAGAAGTAAAAGACTTCTGCTGTATTTATTTTAAAGCAGTGTTGCGCCCTCATTTTTTCTTTCGGTCTCATACCCTATGTCGGGCTTCAGACCCTTTCCTTGCGCAGCAGCAACGGCCAATTCATCACATCGATTGTTTTCCTTGTTGGTATGGTGCCCTTTTACCCAAACAAATTTCACTTTATGTTTTCTATAAACATTTAAAAAACGCATCCACAGATCGGAATTTTTTTTCTCTTTAAAATTTTTTTTCTCCCAACCAAAAACCCATTTTTTTTCAACTGAATCCACCACATATTTCGAATCGGAATAGACTGTAACTACAGTGTCTTCCTTTTTTAAAGCTTCCAATGCCGCAATCACACCCAATAATTCCATCCGATTATTGGTAGTTAAACGAAAGCCTTCAGAAAGTTCTTTTCTTAAAGTACCAAATATCAAAATTGCACCGTAACCACCTGGTCCAGGGTTTCCACGAGATGCACCATCACTGTAGATTGTAACCATAAAAATTACTTATTGAAATTTTTTTGTTTGTGTATAGACCTGTATTACCCGCTTTTGGACTTGGCAGTATTATATTTGACAAAATGTACTGCTTGTTGTCGATTCTCTTATTCAATGATTGTGTAATCGGGAGAAAAAAGGTTAGCTGCAATTAAATTACCTTGTTATTTAATTGTTCCTCCGGTTGAATTTGGAGCAAGGAAAAAATCTTTTTCGAAGTGTTTTGATTCTGTTAAGCCCAGAGTAATAACAGTTCCTGCATCACCTGCGAAATTAGGCTTTTGCGCTTTCATGTAAAGTTCAACGCCCTCCTTAAGATTATAAAAATAGGTTCCTGCCGCATCTGTAGTAATAACAAATGGCTCCCAATCACTACGGATGTCTTTAAAAGTAATAGTAGCATTTGCAATTACTTCGTTGGTTTCCGAATTATAAACCGTACCACGCACATCATAAACATTTTGTTCTTTTGCTACCGAGTAAATTTTATAGCAAGAGCCACTGGTACAAGCTTTACATTCTTTACGATCAGATGTAATAAAACCATTTTGCTGACTGGCATCCAGCACAAAATAGGTATCATCATTACTGGAATTAATCGGTTGCCCTAAATTTTTGGGTATTGACCATATCGAATCACTTACATTGAAAGAGGATTTCAACACATCAAGTCCGCCAAATCCGGGATGTCCGTCTGAACTGAAATACATCGTAGAGGTACCAACATGATAAAATGGACTAGTTTCGTCCTCTGCTGTATTGAAAAGTGCACCCATATTAATAGGTTCTCCGTATGTCCTGCCGTCTTCATCAATAGCTTCATACCAGATATCCATTTTTCCAAATCCTCCAGGACGGTTGGATGAATAATAAATAATTGAGCCATCAGCTGAAATACAAGGGTCGGTACTTTTATATCCATCAAGATTAACCTTGTCGTTCATTTTTTGGGCCATTAACCATTCTCCATTAAAGAATCGTGAAAAGTAAATCCCGCATTCATTTTTATTTGTTGGCGACCATTTGGTAAAAAAGAATCTGCTGCCATCGGCTGTTAAAAAACCTGCGCCTTCATTTTGACTAGTGTTTATTGGGCCGGCTACTATTTTAAAATTTGTCCAAACGTTTTCTATTTTGCTGAGTGTATAAATATCACTTGTATATTTTGCTTTTCGTTTTTTAGGATCGGCAATTGTATCTCTTGCAGAACCAAAGAGTATGGTGTTTTCATCACCATAATAACTAACAGCAAAACTGGAAGTGCCGGTATTAAAAACAGAATCGTGTTCAGCAACAGTTACCCCCTTTTGAGTGCTGTTTGGATCTATTGCTAAATAACAACCTGTAATTTTAAGCTTTGCAAGCTTGATCATGGTTGTATCTTTCTTTTCTGTTGCAGTGCTTAATGTAGTTTCAAACTGAAGGTTTGCTGCCGGATATTTTTTGTTTTTCATCAATGCATCACCATATAAATAGCTTTCAAAGGGGTATTGCTTTGAGCTGTTTTTTACTGATAACTGGTACCATTTTTCAGCATTTTGGTAATCATGACTTAAGC
>JAIOQD010000630.1 GCA_021413595.1 Bacteroidota bacterium
CACAGGAGGCGCTGCGCTTCATTTCAACACCACAGGGGAATACAATACAGCTATGGGTACAGGTGCGCTTGGCTTTAATGGTATAGGAGTTCAAAACACTGCTACCGGAGCCGGGGCTCTTTATCAAAATTACTCAGGGAGTTACAACACAGCCACAGGGAATGGCGCACTTTATCATAATATCACCGCAAACAATAATAGCGCTTACGGAGAAAGTGCGCTTAAAAACAACGATATCGGTTATAGCAATACTGCAAACGGGGTAGATGCCCTTAAAAATAACACCATCGGCTTTCAAAACACATCAAATGGAATGAATTCACTTAAAAGTAATATTTCTGGAGCAAACAAAACAGCTTTGTGTTTTAATGCTTTCAATTCTGGAACCGCCTTTTCAAACTCAACTGCTTTAGGTTACGATGCTCAAATAACGGCTAGCAATACAGTTCAGCTTGGTAATACAAGTGTTACTGATGTTAAAACGTCAGGCACTTTAACTGCCAATGGCTATACAACAGCTTTTAGTTCAAAAAGCTTGGCTTATACATTAACAGCAGCAGATGATGTAGTTGCTGTAACAGGTACTACAACAATTATGTTGCCAACTGCAGTTGGAATTGCCGGCAGAAAATATACAATAAAAAATATTGATGCCGCCACAACGGTTACTGTCAGTGCCAGTGGAGCCGAAACAATTGATGGCGCTCCAACAAAACCATTAGTGGTGCAATATCAATATCTAACACTATTAAGTGATGGCGCTAATTGGCTAATTGTGGCTAATAATTAATTAAAGAGCTTAAGTATTTTGCTGAAAAATATATCAAATTTCAATACCGATATATTTTTGAATTTTCAATAGAAATTATAACTTTACAAAAAAAACACTATGGCATCAATATCCACTGCATTTGAAGCTCATCAGATAATGAGCGAAAAAAACACATTAATCGCATTTACAGGACATTTCGACCATCTTTTAACAACATTACTATTACTGAATATTAAAAATAAATTAAGCGCATTAGAATCCAGCACTGGCATTGATAGGAAAGTATATAGCATATTGGTTGAAAGCATCGAAAATATTAGCAAACATTCCAGTAAAGGAGATGAAACACAAAATATTGCAATTTTACTTTTAAGTAAATCGGAAGACAAGTACACCATTGTAACGGGAAATCATATAATGAATGATGAAATTCCAGCCTTGCAGGAAAAATTGGAGACCGTTTTAAAACATAATCAGGCAGAGTTAAAACAGCTATACCGCGAACAAATTCTGTCAAAACGCACGGATGATAATAATGCCGGATTAGGAATAATTGATATGGCGATCAAATCCGGTAATAAGATAAAATACGAATTCAAAAAACTTACCGAAGACACCTCATTTTATCTTTTACAAATAGAAATAAATATTCAAAAACTTGTTCTGGACGTAGTTGAATTGTAATCTAACAATGCACAATTTACTGAAATGCCAAAATTCAAATTAAACCAAAAATAAATCAACAATTTTAAAATGAAATCATTAATCATTGAGGGGACGGAAGATTCACCATCTATAAATTTTGATGTCAATTCTTGTCAGTTTGTTATTTCAGGAAAATCCCGGCCTGAAAACACAGGCAAATTTTTCAGCCCACTAATTAATTGGATCAATGAGTTTTATGAAACTGTTTCGTCACAAAAAGGTCAAATTGCTGATAATTCAACCATTGTTTTCGTATTTAAACTTGACTACTTTAACTCCATTTCAGCAAAATACATCCTTGATATAATTTTTGCCTTGCAAGGGTTGGTTTCAAAAGGCCACAAGATTAACATAGAATGGCATGCAGCCAAACTTGATATCGATATGTTAGAAACTGGAAAAGAATTTTCAAACATGGTTAATTTGAAATTTGATTTTATTCAACATTAATGAATCCTAAAAAAAGCCCCTCCTCTACTTTCCGACAAGGTGGGGTACCTTCACATAAAACTTTTATAAAAATGAGGGGACAAGATGGGAAATGGATATGGAGAAGTGCTAAAGTTATAGTAGGAGGACTTAAAGATATCTTTTTTCTTCTCCTTATTTCCATAATGATTCCCTTTTCTTCACATTCACAAACAAATAAAGAATCTCTTCCCTTATTTATTATCCAGGGTACTGTAAAATTGAAAGGCAAACCGGTAGAAGACGTTTCTCTTGAACTTCTAAAAAATGAAAAATTAATAAGCCAAATTTTAACCCGTAAAAACGGTATGTATTCTTTTCAAATGAATACAAGCAATACTGATACTGAAGCAGAATATATTTTAAAAATAAATGATGATGAACTTAATAAAAAACTGCTCCAATCATTGGTAAATAATCAATCTTTCAATTCATGGATTGGAGATGAAATAAAAGAAAAACTT
>JAIOQD010000631.1 GCA_021413595.1 Bacteroidota bacterium
GAACTAACTGCTTCAACCACTGATGTAGATGGGGTAATCGGATACCAAGCTGCTACTGTAGCACCAGCATAAACGGCACCTAACCCACATGCTGAATTACCATCGATCATAATTGAATCACCAATGAGATCACGTCTTTCCACACGGATATCTAAAGGATATTTAAAATTAGCATGAATAAAATCACCTCCCAATTTCAATGCTTTTACGTTTGCAGGAATTAATTTTTCTTTTCCCTTAAATTGTTCGCCAAGAAGCTCTTCGAGCACAGCAAACTCAATTTCAAATAATGCGGCAAGGGCTCCTACGTAAATTATATTTTTAAATAATTGTCGTTGTCGCGGATCGGTATATGCTTCGTTACACATTTGCATCAGTGGAACACCAATGTAATTAATATCTTCACGAATATATTGATCATGCAGCTTTTTTGAACTGTCGTATAAAAAATATCCACCAGGTCTTACACTGGCAACATCATTTAACATACTCTGAGGATTCATCGAAACAACAAAATCTATCCCTTCTCTGCGACCCAAATAACCTTTTTCACTTATGCGTACTTCGTACCACGTAGGCAATCCCTGGATATTGGAGGGGAAAATGTTTTTTGGTGTAACAGGTATTCCCATCCTGAATATTGCTTTAGTAAAAAGAAAATTGGCACTCGCGGAACCTGTTCCATTTACATTTGCAAATCGTACTACAAAATCGTTTACTTTATTATCAATTAATGACATGCTTTTTTTCCTGCTTTAGTAACGTTATAAAAGAATTTAGTCATATCCCATGCTGATGTAGGGCATCTCTCTGCACATAATCCACAGTGCAGACAAACATTTTCATCCTTAGCCATTATTCTGTTTGTGGGTAGCACACTTGACACGTAAATACTCTGACTAAGATTGGTAGCAGGTATTTTTAACATGGAACGCAGATCGCTTTCCTCTGCATTATCAGTAAAAGTGATACATGAAACGGGACAAATATCCACACAAGCATCGCACTCGATACATTTAGAAGTAGTAAAAACTGTTTGAACATCACAATTAAGGCAGCGTTCTGCTTCCTTGAAACCTGTGATATGGTCAAATCCAAGTTCTACTTCTTTCTTGATATTTGTAAGCGTCTGTTTTTTATCGGCCTGAGGAACCACATATCTATCATCATTCACAACCTCACTGTCGAAAGCCCATTCATGAATACCCATTTTTTGACTTACCAGATTTACATAAGGTGAAGGTCGAACATTTAAGTCCTGATTAGTACACATTAGGTCAATGGAAATAGCACCTTGATGTCCTTGAGCTACAGCGGTAATTACATTTTTGGGTCCGAATGAAGCATCGCCACCAAAAAACACTTTACTATTTGTAGAAGCAAATGTAACCGCATCAACAATGGGCATCCCCCTTTTATCGAATTCGATACCAAGATCACGTTCTATCCAAGGGAAACTATTCTCCTGACCAACTGCAATAAGTACATCATCTGCTTCAATGAAAACATCGAGTCCACCTTCAGGTATTAATTGTCTTTTTCCTTTGTCATCATAAACTGCTTTTACTTTTTCAAACATCATCCCTTTCAGTGTGCCATTTTCAACAACAAAAGATTTAGGAACATGGTTATCAATGATAGGAATATCTTCATGGGCAGCATCTTCTTTTTCCCAAGGAGATGCTTTCATTTCATTGAACGGACTACGCACCACCACTTTCACTTGTTCCCCGCCTAGTCTGCGTGCAGTGCGGCAACAATCCATGGCTGTATTTCCGCCACCGAGTACAATTACTTTTTTTCCAATTTGTTTTGTATGTTCGAAAGCAACACTTCCCAACCAGTTAATTCCCAGGTGAATATTTGCTGCCCCTTCGTTCCTGCCTGCTAAATCAGGTAAATCTCTGCCCTTAGGAGCACCGCTACCAATGAATACAGCATCGTAGTCTTTACTTAATATTTCTTTAAGACTGGATACATACGTATTGAAATGAGTATGAATTCCAAGATCTAAAATATAATTTACTTCTTCATTAAGCACCGTTTCAGGAAGACGGAAAGCCGGAATCTGACTGCGCATAAAGCCTCCACCTGATTTATGCTCATCATATAAATGAAGCTCATATCCAATGGTTGCAAGATCACGCGCTACTGTTAGGGAAGCAGGGCCAGCACCAATTAAAGCTACCTTTTTACCATTGGATGGGAAAGGAGCTTGAGGCATGTGTTTTTTTACATCACCTTTATTATCCGCTGCAACACGTTTAAGACGACAGATTGCCACGGGCTCCTCATCAACACGCCCTCTGCGACATGCAGGCTCACAGGGTCGATCGCAAGTACGACCCAATACACCGGGGAATACGTTAGAATCCCAGTTGATCATATACGCTTCCGTATATTTTTGTTCCGCAATAAGTCTTATATATTCAGGAACAGGAGTATGAGCAGGACAAGCATGCTGGCAATCGACCACTTTATGGAAGTATTCCGGGTCATTGATATCTGTTGGTTTCAACTATTTGTCTTTTTTAAAATTTAAATTATCGTTTGCTACAAAAATTTAATTCAATCTGATTTTTTTCAATTTTATTGAATCTTCCAAAATGAACTAAAATTCTCTTTTATCATGTTTTAGAAAGGTATCAAAAATACTGTTTTTTTAATTGAAAGACAATTCCAAAAATTGATTTTATGAAACCGCAACTAATTTTATGCCATTTACGGTTGTTTTTTTGAGTTTCAACTGTGGAAAGCATACAGGAATGTGCACAATTGCTAAGGGAACATCTTATTTATCAAGGCAACTCCAGCACATCAATTTCCTTTGGAGAAATTTTCAGCAAAGATTTTATTTCCGAAATTTTGCAACTATTTAACTTAGAAAATGGGCAAAAATATTCTTTTTCGCAAAAATATTTTTCAATTCCCCTACTAATTTCACAACTGAATTTTTCGGAGTTTCAAACCAACGGATCTACGTTCAAACATAGATTGATCGCCTTTGGGCTATTTTAAGCCATATCTATTTTTGTATTTTTGGTAGAGTTTTTTTTGATCATTATCCAAATCAATGCTAATGCCTTTCAAATAAGCCTTTTCCACATTATTGGTTCGCATATCCAGCGCATCACCCCTTGAAATAAATAAATTAGCATCTTTACCTTCCTCAATGCTTCCGGTTGTTTTATCAATACCCAAAATTTTAGCCGTATTTAGGGTAATTGCTTTCAAGGCTTGCTCCTTTGTTAATCCATAAGCAACGGCAGTTCCAGCCATAAAAGGCAAATTTCGTGTACCCATTGCTTCCATACTGCCTTCATTATTCAAGCAAAATAATACTCCTGCTTTTTGCAATAAATAAGGAAGTTTAAAAGGTAAATCTGTATCATCTTCGGGATGTTCAGGCAGATCATGTAAACGGGAAACAATAACTCCAATATTATTTTCTTTTAATAGATCTGTTATCATCCAACTGTCCTTTCCGCCAACAATAGCAACTTGTCTTAAACTGCACTGTTTTGCGAAACTCACAGCGTCAATAATTTCTTTTACATTATCAGAATGAATGTAAATTGTTTGTTTTCCATTGAAAATTTCTTTCATCGCTTCGAAGCGAAGATTTTTTTCTTCTTTTATTTCCGATTCATTATATGCTTTTGCATCTGCAAACAATTTCTTTAGTTCATTTGTTTGTTTTGTGTACTCCTTATTTTTTTCATAAGGACCCGGATAAATATTGTCTTCATCCAAAAATTTACGGGTTTGAATACGAGGCCAGTTGATGTGCAATCCATCATCAATTTTGTATGCAGCATCTTCCCAATTCCAACCGTCCAACATCAATATGCTTGAAGTACCTGATATCAAACCACCACGAGGTGTTATTTGTGCTAATAAAACCCCATTGCTTCTGATGGTTGGAATAATTTTAGAGTCTGTATTATACGCAATCAAAGAACGAACATTGGGTAATAATGTTCCAACTTCTCTAAAATCATTTGAAGCACGCACTGCTTCCATTTCTGATAAACCTAAAGTAGAGTTGGGTGCTATAATTCCGGGATACACATGCTTTTCCGGTATATCAATAATTTCATCATACGCTGTTTTATCTATTTTAGCAGTTCTTGCATCGGCAACCAATATAATTTTTCCGTTTTTTATTCCGATAACTGAATTTTGAATTATGCTATCAGTACCTAGATGTGCGATACCATTCATTAACAAAATGCTTTTTAGTTGGGCATTTGAGGTGATGGAAAAAAAAATGGTGAAGACAAAAAATATTTTTTTCATTTGCTGTGTACTTTTGGTACGCTGATTTTTATGATAAATTATGATGTAGGATGATGTTGATTGTTAATTAATGATTAGATTATGTTCTAAGATGTTTTTTAAATTCATTTGATAATACTTTTTTATATTTAGGGGCTTTGCTAAAATTAATTTTCATTTGCTGTGTACTTTTGGTAAGCTGATTTTTATGATAAATTATGATGTAGGATGATTTTGATTGTTAATTAATGATTAGATTATGATCTAAGATGTTTTTTAAATTCATTTGATAATACTTTTCTTTTATACTGAGGATCCGTACCAAAATTTAGTAGCAGCCCTACCTCCATCTCTGTTGCCCTTAAATAATTCACTAACTGTATTTCATGTTCTTCAATTATTAAATCAACTGCCTTTAGTTCAATTATTACTTTATCCTCTACTATAATATCTGCAAAATATGCACCAACAACATTGCCTTAATAATAAACAGTAATGGGTTTTTGATTCTCACACTTCAGATTTATCTTTTTTAATTCGATTGAAAGTGCATTTTCATAAACCTTTTCGTAAAAACCATATCCAATAGCATTATAGACATTAAAAAAGGCTTTTAATATTTTACCGGTAATTTCCGAATGTTTAAAATTATCAGCTATCATAAAAACATCAAATCATTTTTCATCCTATTCAATCATAAAAATCTGCGTACCATTTTTAATCTACTCAGCTTGCATATAATCCAATTCCATAGAGTCGCATCCATACAATTTCTGTTTTTTCGAAACAGGTTTTTGCGTTGGCGCACCGCCCTTTTTCTCTTCAATCATCTTTTGAATGATACGTGCGCGCTCCTTCTGGATATCATCACGCAATTTGATATCCTCATCCTTATCAAAGTAAATAAGTCCGTCAATAATTGTTTTTTCCGCCTTTGCATAAATAGATAATGGATTATCAGACCATAAAACAAGGTCCGCATCTTTGCCAACTTTAATACTTCCAACTTTATTATCTATATGTAATAATTTTGCGGGATTAAGTGTAACCATTTTCAAGGCTTCTTCTTCAGTCATTCCTCCGTATTTAACAGATTTTGCAGCTTCCTGGTTTAATCTGCGCCCCATTTCCGCATCATCAGAATTGATAGCAGTGGTAATTCCCATTTGTGTTAACAAAGCAGCATTGTATGGTATCGCATCCTGAACTTCCATTTTATATGCCCACCAATCACTGAAGGTAGATGCACCGGCTCCATGCGTTTTCATTTTATCGGCAACCTTATATCCTTCTAAAACATGTGTGAACGTATTTACTTTAAAGCCCATTGAATCTGCAACATGCATCAACATATTAATTTCGGATTGTACGTAGGAGTGGCAAGTAATAAACCGCTTTTTATTTAATATTTCCGTCAATGCCTCTAATTCCAAATCTCTTCGGAATGGACCAGAAATATTTTTTGCTTTGTCAGATAATAAACTAAACGCTTTTTGTTTCGCATCATATTCTTTTGCTCGTATAAAGCTATCGTAATAGACTTGTTCCACCCCCATACGAGATTGTGGGAAGCGGATGGTATTGAAATCACCCCAGTTGCTTTGCTTAACATTTTCACCAAGCGCAAATTTGATAAAGCCATCCGCTTTTGTAAATTTCATTTCTTCAGGTGATTTACCCCAACGTAATTTGATAAGAGCTGATTGTCCTCCAATGGGATTCGCTGAGCCATGAAGCAATTGAGCGGAGGTTACACCACCAGCCAATTGACGATAAATATTTATATCTTCTGAATTTACAACATCACCAATCCTGACTTCAGCACTCGATGCTTGCGCTCCTTCATTAACCCCATTGGAAATTGCAATGTGCGAATGTTCATCAATAATACCTGCTGTAAGATGTTTGCCCGTACCATCAATTATTTTTGCAAAAGCCAGTCGGGT
>JAIOQD010000160.1 GCA_021413595.1 Bacteroidota bacterium
CCCTTATTGAGTAATCAAACCTATGTTGATTTCTTTATAGGCATCAGTAATATAGCCCTAAAACATATTGATAATCCAAAAGCAATCGAATTACTTGGGCGTATTTACTGGTTTACCATTGAATTTGGGTTAATAAAAGAAAATGACGAACTAAAAATTTATGGAGCGGGTATAATTTCATCCATGGGAGAAACCAAACATTGCCTGAGTGCACAAGCAATACACCTTAATTTTGATGTTCAAACTTTATTTAATACTGATTTCCGGACAGATATACTCCAGGTAAAATACTTTGTTATTGAATCGTTTCAACAACTATTTGATTCTTTAGCGGAGATAGAAAAATTGATCGAGGATACTATAAAAAGTGAATCGTTGAAATTTCATTAGAGACAATCATCATTCCCTAAAATATCATTTATCCTTTTTTTTCTTCTTTACTTTCTTGATAAGGATATTACTTTCGTGAGTGGCTTTTGTATTATGAGGATCATTGTAAAACTTGTCAGAGCTATCTTTCTCATTCGTCACATTCAGATCTGTACCGTAATTCCATTTCCCCTTTTTGAATCCAAAACCATCATAACTCATATCCGGGCAATAATATTGATACTGGCCTTCTAATTGAGCCTGTGCAGGTGTTAAATGATCAAACACTATGGAATCCTTTTTATTACTGTATTTAAGCGACATGGAGCATGAAGAAGCGTATTCAAAAATCACTCTTTTAGGATATTTTTTTGACATGCTAAAAATATCCGCACCAAACCTGGGAGTTCCATTATTATCAAAGGTTAATACATCAATAATTTTTTTTATACTGAACTTATCATTACCATCCCAAGCAAGCAACGTATAATATGTTTTGTTCTTTGTTTTCTTTGTAATGATCTTATAATAAAGCATTCCAAACCATTTTTTATTATCACTAATAGAATTTTCAGGATTTTTTATTTCAGAGGATTTGTCAATTAAGGGGTATAGCTGAAAGGTTTCTGTTTTTTCCTTTTTAAACAAGCCTTTCTTTTTTATTTGAATATGTTTGTATTGAATAAATCCAAAATACTCCTGTGTTCCATCACTGTATGGCACGTTCCAATTTATAATCCTGAATGTTTTATCGGGGGGAATTAATCGCGCTATATCGTTTAATGAATCAAATGGATAATCAAATGAATTGGGTTTACTCAAAACCGGTTCGAAAATCTTAAGCAATTGATCATTATATTTTTTTTTATCCGAATCCGATTTTGAATTATATATTTTTTTGCAAATACTTTTCAGGGAATCATTAACCAAATCAAATGCGCGTTTATCCATACTTCCCTCTTGTGCAGAAATTTGCAATGAAAGTAAAAATAAAATTAGAATGCTTATTTGTTTCATTGACTCAAAGTATAAGATCTTATGCAATCTCTTTGTAACGCAAAAGATTCGCACAAATTGTACTTTATAGGTTTATGTAAAATATAAACAAGCAATCAGACAGCTGGCATCAAATGCTCAATAGGGAGGACTAGAAATTTATGAAATATGCAGAGTACTTTTTTTCGCCAAAAGTTCTTCTTTGCTTTCTCTCCAATTTTCATCATCAACACAGCAGTCAACCGGGCACACAGCTGCGCATTGTGGCTCATCGTGAAAACCAACACAC
>JAIOQD010000632.1 GCA_021413595.1 Bacteroidota bacterium
CGAATATTTTTTAAAAGTATATTATGGAACTAATTGGGATACAATAAAAACATTTATTGATAATAAAGTGAAGGGCGGATTTTTAAATGAGATCAACTTTGTAGAATTAAAAAATAACAATAAATTTTTTAAAATGACACAAGAGCAATCCAGCTTAGGCTCTTCATTTTCTTCTTATGAAATTGAAATAAACCCTTCTCAGAAAAAAGACATTAATATAATTACTGCAGAGCAGTTTTTTAAATAGTTTTTTCGTTTTTTCTCGTCAATATTCCAAAATCTTCATACTCGCAAAGCGATGAAAAATGTAAAATCCATTTCTTTAGAAAAATGAAAACGAACATTGGTTGAAGCTCGGCAATGTGTTATCAACTATCAGCTATTTCAATTCACATCAGTGCCGGCAATCATAGACTTTCGCAATAAACTGAATTATTTTTGAGATATAAAAACCATATATCATGAAAAAAATTATTTTTTTGCTGGGAGTAGTAATATTCTCAGCATGCCAAAAAGAAGAGTTTATTATAGACTCTGTAATAGATAATAAAAAACAATTGATCATTGATAATGAACTGGCAGCCTTCCCAGTGCCAGCTCATATAATATTTGTTTGGTTTGAGAATAAAAATTATTCTCAGATCATAGGTTCATCTGCAGCACCTTTCATCAATTCCCTAATTTCAAAGGGAACACTTTTTACAAATTCTCATGCAGTAGGCCATCCATCGTATCCCGAATACATAGCATTTTTTGCAGGAACAAAAAATGGAAAAACTAACAATGATTGCATTGCAGGAGCTCCATATAACAATGCAAATCTCTATACACAATTAAAAGCAAAAGGAAAAAGCTTTGCATGGTATAGCGAAGGTCTCCCATCTATTGGTAGCAAAATATGTAATTCAGGAGCCTATACGGAGCGGCATAATCCAACTCAATGTTTTTCTAATGTTCCCTCCACTGCAAATAAAAGATGGAGTGATTTTCCAAACAACTTTTCTTCTCTCGAACGAGTTGTTTGTATCACTCCAAACTTAGATCATGATATGCATGATGGTAGTATATCGCAAGGAGATAATTGGTTAAAAAACAATTGCACTAACCTTATTAACTGGTGCAAAACCAATAACTCTGTTTTTGTAGTTTATTTTGATGAGAACGATGGGCTAGCCGGGAATCGTGTACCTGTAATTGCTGTGGGGCAGCCTGTTAAAGTAGGTTATAAAAGCACTATCTATTATGATCATTATAATTGGACAAGAACCATCCTTGCCTTTTATGGGGCTAGTCAAATTGCAAATTCAGCATCAAGGCAAACAATTAATGATTGTTGGAAATAAATTGTTTGTTTTTTAATGGTTGCAAAATAATAATAATATATTTTCTGCTTCAAAAAGGGAGCATATCGAACCACGGAAAGAAATGATGTGATTGGCTATATCGCCCAATTATCAAGGGAATTAGAACAAATAAAAAAAGCCGGACTTCTCAATTTTAAAGAGAAGTCCGGCTTAGTACCCCCTGCCAGACCAAATATGAACGAGATCCTTGAAGATATAAGGGATATGGCTCGGATTTAGGGCTTATATGGGGTCATCTGATAAAAGAGGCTTAATTTTTTGTTCGGAGCGAAGGAACAAAAAAAGAACGATGCCTAAATTATCAACAAAAAACATCATCGCCATCTGAAGCCGGAGCAGTTTTGGAAGCCTATAGTTAGCTGTAAGTGCGGAACAGTTCCGTAAGACGAAAAACGTTTTGGTAGATAAAATACTTACTGACCATTTTAATCGATGTCTTCCGATTGCTTGGTTCTTGAGGCTTTTAAGCTTATTTGACGGCTAACAGAAAGGACTATACCTCTATTGTAACCCGGATGAGAAGTTTCCGCTAATTGTTTCCGAACAGGAAGAAGTGAATGGGTCAATCGCAATCCCACACGCCATTTTTCGTTAAATACGTAACCAGTACCTAGACTGAAAGAAAAGTCTTTTTTACTCCAGGGATAAAGCTCTGTTTGGTACGGAAGTGCTCCTCCAACTATAATTTCTCCAGCTTTGATAAATACTGCTACTCCTGGACCAAATTCGAAGTAAACATTTTTCTTGTTATATTGGAAGAGGATTGGGACTTCAAAGTAAGTTAGACCTAACCAATAATCGCCATAATTTGGATGATCCGTATAGTATCCTCCTGTTCCTTTTTGGCTATAAGTTAATTCAGGCTGCACAGTCCAACTTTTACTTATTTTTATCTGCAACCACATTCCACCCATCAAGTCAATTTTGGGGTGAGTTTTTACGCGACTGCCTGTAATACTGTGCATTCCTAAACCTAATTCAAACCCAAATTTACATTGAGTTTTTAATTTAGCTTGAGACCAAACATCAAGGCAAATAATTGACATGACAAAAAAAATGAAAAGCTTTTTCATTGCTACTGTTATTTCTTTTTATACCTAGCCCTGCTGTAAACGTAAGCGCCAAAACAACCAAAACCACCTTTTACATTTGAGTACATGAGGGTTGGCTCAGCAGGAGGAGGAAAACTGATTCCTACTCCTGAGTAATTTTTAAGCGACTTATAAAAATTGTAATACGATTCGCTACAATTATAAAGAAAAACATCATAATACTCAGTAGAATAATACTCAGTAGAATCAATTGTTTGATAAAACTTACCAACCAAAGAGCTACTTTCTCCATTATGGTTCAGATCGCTATATAGCTCATCAATTTGCGTATCGTTAACTATTGTATCAGTTTGACCCGCATAAACAAAACAATGTGATGCAGCTATTCGGTAATAATTTACGCTATTAGCCTCATCGGTAAAAAAGGCTTTTATTCTATCGCTTGTTTGGTAAGTTTCAGGAATGGTTTCTACCGTTACCGTGCTTATGGGAACAGTTGTCATTGGCACTTGTGTTTCTGCTGTTGCTACATCGCCATTGATTGTTGTTACTGTCATTTTATAAACTTGTCCGGGTATTATAGGATACAGATTTGTTTTTAATTCGTAATACTGAGTGCTTTGAATTTCCTGTGCAAAAAAAAGAGCGACAAAGCTGTAAGGCTTGTCGCTCTATGTACCCTACGGGTCGGATTTATCGAACCTTATGAATGGTTTTCAATCACTTAGAGAACTAATGAATTCTACCCGTAGCCACTTCAGGTTGTAAAGGTAGTTTTTATTTTTTTCTAACCAATTCTTTATAAACCTGAGTTCGATTAATAATTTCTAGACATAAGCCCAACTTTGAAAAAAGTTTCCAACTATTTGATTGTTAGCGATTTAAGTATAGAGCGAAGAGGTAAAACCATAGATTTTTAGTGTCTTTAAAGTATTGAATTTTAGATAAAATTACAGGAAAATTATTTGGCGATGAGGGTTATATTTCATCTGAATTAACCCAGCTGCTTTTTATAGATGGTATTCAATTAATCACAAACATTAAAAAAAACATGAAAAACTGTTTGATGGAAATGACTGATAAAATATTGCTCCGAAAAAGATCCGTGATTGAAACGGTAAATGATGAGCTGAAAAATATATGCCAAATCGAACATTCTAGACATCGTTCTTTTGGAAATTTTATTTCTAATTTAGTTGCTGGGCTTATTGCTTATAGCTTCTTCCCAAAAAAACCGTCTATTAAATTTGAAATGGAATACTCGAATCAAATCGCTTGTTTCTAAATCGAACTCAGGTTATAAGAACCAAAAGAGGCTGGGCTCTATAGTAAATTCGTGAATTGAGAATTATTTGACTAAGCCATATCTTTTGTTTATAAAAAATATTAAAATTACACTCCAAGTATATTTTTTTGCGTAATTTTGAACTATCAAAACATTATTGTTTGAAAATAGTGCTAAAATCATACTATGAGTATAGAAAAAAGAACAAAAATAAACAACCTTCTTGCTACTCAACCCAATGGAGTTGTCCTGCTTTCAGCATGGCTTGTGCAGAAGGGATATAGTTTTGGTTTGCAAGAGCGATATAGGGCAAGTCGCTGGCTTGAGTCTATCGGAGCTGGTGCAATGGTTCGTACTGGCGATAAAGTAGGTTATGATGGGGCTATATACGCACTTCAAAAACAGGCTAACTCAACGATACATCCTGCTGGACGGACAGCCTTATCATTGCAAGGTAAAACGCATTATCTCGAATTATCAGCGAATAAAATTGTCATGTTCGGAGAAGCAAAGGAACGACTTCCAGCTTGGTTTCAAAAGCATGATTGGGGAAAGAAAATTGAATATCATCCCACATCTTTTTTACCATCAGATCTTGGCTTGACAGATGTTGAGTTAAAAAATTTCTCTATAAAAGTATCTTCGCCACCAAGGGCGATAATGGAGTGTTTATACCTTGCTCCGCAAAAGCAGGAACTCTTGGAATGTTACGAACTCATGGAGGGGCTTAACAATATGAGACCACAATCTGTTCAGGTATTGCTTGAACAATGTCAATCCTTGAAGGTAAAGCGACTATTCATGTATATGGCTGAGAAAGCTGGGCATGAATGGGCGAAGCATTTGGATTTGGCAAAAGTTGATTTCGGTAAAGGAAACCGAAGCCTCGTAAAAAATGGTGTTTATGTAGGTAAGTATAAAATAACTGTTCCAAAAGAACTCGAAGAATATGGCAAAAGCCTATAAAAAACAAGTTGCTCTTTTGCTATCGGTACTACCGGAAGTTGCAAAAGAAACATGCTTTGCGCTGCATGGTGGAACAGCAATCAATCTATTTGTGCGAGATATGCCAAGGCTTTCAGTAGATATAGACTTAACTTATGTTCCCATTGAGGACAGAGCCGAATCTTTTGCAAACATTGCAAAAACTTTGGAAAAAATAAAAGCAACCATTGAAGCTACAATCCCTAGCGTTGTTGTTTCTCATAAACAAGAAATATGTAAGCTACTTATATCAGTGCCGGGAGCAGATATAAAACTTGAAGTTAATCAGATTGGACGAGGTGTTTTGTCTGAGCCTGTAAAAATGACCTTGTGCGAAAAAGCACAAAATGATTTCGATTCTTATTGCGTTGTTCCCGTTGTTCCCCTCGGTCAATTATATGGTGGGAAGATTTGTGCAGCACTCGATCGTCAACATCCACGTGATTTATTTGATGTGAAATATCTTCTTCAAAATGAAGGATTTTCGGATGAAATTAAAAAAGGATTTTTGCTGGATCACAGATTTTTTAAAGGGAACAAGTATCATCAAGCAAACAATTTTTCAAGTCTAAAGAGAAAGAATTTAACATCAGTAACTCCTCTTAAATTAGCTCTAAAGAGTTTTAATTTTGCATTATATGATTCCGCATGTGC
>JAIOQD010000161.1 GCA_021413595.1 Bacteroidota bacterium
GATAGGTGTTACATTAATTTTTTCTATATTTTTGTTAGTAAGTTATTGGACATTATTTTCATTGATAAATCATAATAAACATGAGCAATAATAAATCATTTTCAATTTCCACCAGAATAAAAAGTTTTGGTTTTGCAATTGAAGGTATTATCACATTTTTTAAAACACAGCACAATGCCTGGATTCATGCTTTTGCAACAGTTATCGTTGTTGTTATAGGATTTGCTTTAAACGTAAATAATACGGAATGGTGTTTTTTGATTACGGCAATTGCGTTGGTTTTCATTTCTGAAATGTTGAATACGGCAATTGAATTTTTAACTGATATTGTTTCCCCTGATTATAATCTTAAGGCTAAAAAAGTGAAGGATGTTGCTGCCGGTGCTGTTCTGATTTCCGCAATAGCAGCTGCTGTTATAGGATCAGTTGTTTTTTTACCAAAACTATTCGAATAACAAAGAGGATTGGCGGCATTGTTTAGGTAATGTGTGGTCAAAAAAATAAAGACTAATCTTTATCGATAAGCAGATCCAGGCTTACCCTCATGATCTCACCCATATTACGGGATTTTAAAAATTGAGGGTGAGTATAATGTTTTGCTAATTCTTTTTTTAGGGTATCTTCTTTATCTGGTATAGAAAGTGTGTCATTGCACATTGCATCTAACAGAAGAGATGTCCTGTTTCTGGAGCGTTTAATTCGCTTAGCAATTAGCGTTCTTTCTTCTTGCTGATATTGCTGCATTGTTTCTTCATTTAATTGCTTTATACAAAGATCAACAAAATGTTTATTTTCCTTAAAGTATTGAGGTAAATACACTGTTTTTTTGCCCTCATAACATTGCTGATCAAAATCAATTGCACGAAAACGATATTGTACATCATCAAAATCAGCTGTTACATCAAGAACAAAATTATATGCCCTCATATCGCCCAATAATCGTACAAAGCAGCGCTCGTTAAACTTGACAAATTCCTTTGCCATACGCACTTCATTTACTTCTATCCATTTGTATTCCGGTTTCATGAATAAATCTCCTGGAATACCCACTATATGCTCCTCCACAAGTGTATCCTGATCAACCAGAAAATTAATGCGGTTTGGTGATAAAAGGTCTTCTAACTCCAAACCATATACACGCGAAGCATCAGCGACCTTTACATAATAATAATCATGATTATCGTTATATTGATTTACAATACAGATACGAAAAGGTTTAGAGTTGCCAAACGCACAAAAATCAACCCTATCAACCAATAGATGCTCCATCAATGATTCATTACCATCAAATTTCATCATGGCATACATTTTCACTAAACGATGATGAATATCCTCCATTTCGGAAGGTTGAAACATTACAGTTTGCCAAAGTGTATCCTTACCGTGTTTATCCTTTTGTGGAATGCTAAAAAAATAGCGCAATAATTCACTATAAGTAAATGGAATTTTTACCAGGCGGCTATAGTTAAATAAGTATTCCTTCAAAGATTCATTAATCGGGTAAAAT
>JAIOQD010000770.1:0-2299 GCA_021413595.1 Bacteroidota bacterium
AGTGTGTCATCACTGTCGCTGATCCAGTTAACGCTTAAAACACCAATTGCATTTTTATTTTTGCTCACATAATCTATTACTTCTGGATTTGACTTCACAGCAAAGGCATTTTTTGAAAACGGTTTTCCAAGAAGTAGTGTATCCTTTATATAGCTTGTGTTTGCAGAGCCATTATTATCAAACACCACATTAATTTCCCCAAGCTGAGATTTATCATTAATTTGTTGCCATAAAGAATCGTTACCTAGCAAAATAGATTTCATTTTTTCTACCGTCATAGTGGTGTCTGTATTCTCATTATTTACAACAAAGGCAATGGCATCTTCCGCTATTTTAGTAGATATTGGGAAAATGTTTGCCTTTTCAAATGCTTTACGCTCACTATTTGTTAAATCGCGACACATTACCACCACTTTACATGAATCGTTTATTAAGCGCTCAATCGCTTCATTTTCAGGTAAATACATTGCGTTGACTTTGGCGTTTCGATACAAGGATTCGAAAGTATATATTTGAGTATCAAACAATTGCTGGAAGGACTCATCTACAACAATATTTACTTCACCAGAAGTTGGAGTATCGGTTGGTTCAGGCTTTCCCTGAGAACAACTTGAAATAAAGATCACAATTGCAAGTATATTGAAATACCTTGATGAATGACCCAGTAGGACAGGTTTAATTAGCTTCAGTTTTAACATTTTGTGATTTTTCCGTTAATTGTTTTTTCTTTTTTTGCGATAGTGTTTTTATGTGGCTGTGCTTTTTTTTATACCTGCTATACGCTATAAAAAGCCTTAAAACGCTATATGAAATAAGCACTGATCCGATTATATCTCTACCTTCAGGTAAAAAGTTGATCCACGTATCAGTAAATAAAAATAAGATGCCAATAACTAGATAAAAAACAAAAAGTAAAAAACTAAGATACAAACGTAGTTTATTCCAGATATGTTTTACTGCTATTCTAAAATCCATTTGATATTTTTATACAAAACTCTGGTTCAGTCCAAATTTAGAATCCAAACATTTGAATACTCTCCTTTGTATTTGGCTCGTTCCAAATCAGCATCTCTTTTATTATTTGTTTTCAAAGCACAAATGTTATACATCTTTGTGTTCTTGTTTTGAATAATTTTTGTGTTCTTGTGTCCTTTAAGAATAGTAGCGGCTTTGAACTTCTCTGCATTTTCTTTACTACCAAAAGCACCTATAACAATATAAAATCCATTACTTGCAAGCTCTCCTTTTTCATCAACAAAACCATTACTTATAGAGGATGGCGCTCTGGACGCTGATAGGATAGGAACCAACTTGCTTGCCTCCTTATCTTTTATTTTTTCAAGTTCAGGATCTAATTTTTCAATTTCAACATTTGAATTAGATTGTTCTGCTAACAGAACTCTCGAAACCTCTTTATTATCAGCAACAGGTTTGTTTGAGTCGGTGGTCTTAGGCTTCTCTTCCTTTGCTTTTGTAATTGTTTCAACTAACATATCAATCTGGGCTTGATTATTTTCAGATTGTGTTTTTAACTGCTCAATTAATTCGCCATACTCCGCAGTTGGTGGAGCTTTTGATTCTATATTTTTTACCCTTGCAAGCTCTGTTTTTAACCGATCAATCTGAGCCTGACTGGAATCCGATTTAACTTTTAACTGTCCTATTACTATCGAGTTATCAGTAGCTGGTGATGTTAATGTTCCTGCAATTTTTGTTCTGGCATTATCCACTTTTAATTGATCAATTTGAGCTTGATTACTTTCCGATTTGGCCTTTAAGAGGGCAAGTTTTACATCGGCACTTTGTGAATTAACCAGAACTAAACTATCGTTTGACTTTCCGGCTCTTTCAGCGTCTTTTGCTATTACAAGTTCTTCTTTTAATTGATCTATCTGAGTTTGGTAAGCATCTGATTTTACCTTTAATTGGGCGATCACCGCCTCATTCTCCTTATTTGATTCAGGAGTTTGTTTTGCGTTTTTAGTATTTTCAAGTTCCACTTTTAAACGCTCAAACTGCACTTGATTTGTATCTGATTTTGCTTTCAATTGAGTAAGCAAAGCATCCGTTTCCGAGATCAAAAAATGACGTAACAGACTGTCTTTCGACCTTCTGCTATTTTCTAATGCTGTTTCGCTTTCCTTCGCTTTTGCTAATTCAGCCTTTAATTGATCTATCTGTACCTGATTTGAATCGGACCGGGCTTTCAATTGGCTTATCACCAAAGTGTTATCAGTTGGCCGATTCATAGTCCCTGCAATTTTTGTTCTTGCATTGTCCACTTTTAACTGATCGATTT
>JAIOQD010000770.1:2309-4788 GCA_021413595.1 Bacteroidota bacterium
AAGTGTTATCAGTTGGCCGATTCATAGTCCCTGCAATTTTTGTTCTTGCATTGTCCACTTTTAACTGATCGATTTGAGATTGATTACTTTCTGATTTGGTCTTTAATTGAGCAACTGCCATTTCGGTTTCCTTTGTTTTTGCTAATTCAGCCTTTAATTGATCTATCTGTATCTGATTTGAATCGGACCGGGCTTTCAATTGGCTTATCACCAAAGTGTTATCAGTTGGTCGATTCATAGTCCCTGCAATTTTTGTTCTTGCATTGTCCACTTTTAACTGATCGATTTGAGATTGATTACTTTCTGATTTGGTCTTTAATTGGACAAGTTTAACATCGGAACCGCTCAAATTAAATAACAATACACTATCGTTGAATTTTCTTGCATCTTCTCTGGTAGTTTCTGTATTCTTTGATTTTTCTAGGTCCGCCCTTAATTGATCCATCTGTGCCTGATTTGCATCCGATTGTGCTTTTAATTGTTTGCGTAAGGCATCTATCTCAGCAGTTAATGCAATTTGCTTTAAACTATCGTTTAATTTTCCGGAAGCAGTTAGCGATGTTGTAGTTTTATTTGCTTTTGAAGACTCTCCGTTAGAAACGTTGGAATAACCTGAGGACTGAGCCATTGCTACTTCCGTAACTATAAACAGAGAAAGAAAGGTAAAAAAAAGGCTTTTCATACAATAAAACGTCTATTTATATTGAAAATATGATGTTTTCAACAGTAATTATAGTGCTTTTGCAAAAATATTAAATTTAATCAATATTTGGTAAATTTATTAAGATGGAAAGACATCACACAATCCAGTTAAAATCAAAAAAGAGGACATAAATGCCCTCCTTTTTGAAAATTATTTGCTAATCTCGTCTTTTCACGAAAGGAATCTATTTCTTTTTACCACCTATTTTTATAGGGTTTTTTTGATAAGTACCTTTTCCTTTGTATTGTCTTTTTTTCTTAATTGCCTTTGGTTTTAGTTTTAAATCAACTTCATTAGCTGAATCTACTTTTGAGCCTAAAGAATAGCCTGGAGCTACTTTTAGTATTTCAAATTCAATTCTTCTGTTTTTCTTTCTGCCTTCTATCGTTTTATTACTTTCGATAGGGTCGCTTGAACCAAAACCTTTGTAGGTCATTCTGTTCTTGTCCACTCCTTTGCTAACGATATAATCAAGCACCGCTTTGGCTCTTTGTACCGACAGTTCCTGATTGATCTTTGAGGATCCCAAATTGTCTGTATGTCCGGATACTTCAATTTCAAGTGAAGGAATATCCTTCATAAGTTTTACAAAAACATCCAATGCTACAAAAGATTCTTTTTGCAATGTAGTTTCACTAACATCAAAAGAAATACTATTTGCAATTATTTTTTTACCCACTTCCAATGCCTGAGAAGTTGAATCACTTGATTTTGGTCTTGGAGTCTCCAGGATCTTTGTAAGTGTCTCTTTAGCATTTTCAGAAGAGATAGAATATTCAGGAGCTACTTTTGTAACTTGAAATTCGGTTCTTCTGTTTTCCTTACGTCCCTCTTTGGTATCATTGCTTGCAATTGGCTGGCGTGATCCATAACCTTTATAGGTGATGCGATCTTTATCTCCTCCTTTAGCAATCATATAATCACGTACCGCTTTTGCTCTTAATCTGGATAATTTTTCATTACCTTCCGCAGGCCCAAGATTATCGGTATGTCCGGAAATCTCAATTTCAAGAGAAGGGATATCCTTCAATAATTTCAACGCATTATCCAATTCCTGAAAGGATCCTTTTCCTAATTTAGACTGATTGACATCGAATGCTATATTGTTCATTATCAACCTTTTGCCTACTTCCACTTTTTCTAGTTTAATATCATCTAATTTTTTTCCAGGTCCGGATTCTGGTGTTACATTAAACGATTTATACAAATACCCGGATTTTGTGATAAGGATATCGATCGGTTTACCGGAAGGAACTGACAAAAGGATATAACCACCATTCTCTACCTTTGGAGTTGCAATCACTGTATTGCTGGCAACGTCAGTAACTTTTACCTGTGCACCAGTTACCGGATTATTTTTTTCATCAACCAATCTGATTGTGATAGATGAAGTGTTTGCATCGTTAGTTTCTGCTTTTGACTTTTCAAGTTCCGCTTTCAATTTATCTATTTCAGCTTGATTTGCTTCTTCTATGGCTTTCAATTTAGCAGCCAAAGCCAGATTAAATTCATCTGCTTCTTTACCCGTTGTTGGTGGAATTATTAAAGTTGTTTTTGTTTTTTCGAGTTCTTCCTTTAATTTCTTATTTTCCTCTTGACTTGCATCATAATCCGCTTTAATCTGATTATTAGCCAGTTGCATAGAATCAGTGAATTCCTTTCCATTTCCACTTAATGCTGCAATGTTAACTCTTGGGTCTTCCACTTTAACAAACCGCTCTTCCTCCTTTTTGTTTTGAAAAACATAACTAAGTAAAAATTCAGATGTTGAACCTG
>JAIOQD010000162.1 GCA_021413595.1 Bacteroidota bacterium
GAAGATCACTATTTTTTTAAAAATTATGGCGCATGGTTTCGTAAACAACTCAATGTATTTACCCATTTTTACTTGCAGGATGAATATTCTTTGAATTCACTTAATTCAATCGGTTATAATAATGCCACTGTAGCCGGGGATACTCGCTTCGACAGGGTTTTTGAAATTTCAAAGAATGTAAAACAAATTGATATTGTAAAACAATTTGTGACTAACAAAAAAGTATTTATTGCAGGAAGTACCTGGGAAGAAGATATAAAAATATTTTCAGATTTCAATTTCAAGAATGAGGGTTTTAAATTAATTATTGCCCCCCACGAAACCGATGAAACCAGCATACAGTCAACAATTCAACAATTCAACTGTCACCCTGAGCCGAGTCGAAGGGCAACAACTGTAAGGTACTCACAAGCCAATGAACAAAATATAAAAACTGCCGATGTATTGATTATAGACAATATTGGTATGCTTTCATCATTGTATCAATACGGTACAATTGCTTTTATTGGTGGTGGCTTTGGAAAGAATATTCATAATATTTTGGAACCTGCAACATTTGGTTTGCCAATTATTTTTGGGCCTAAATACCATAATTTTATTGAAGCGAAAGAACTTATTCATTTAGGTGGAGCCTTTTCTATTTGGTCTTCGGAAGAGTTCAAAAAAACGATTGAACATTTAAGTAAGCAGGATGCTTTAAAGAAGGCAGCTTCAGCATCAAAAAATTATGTGTTATCACATGTAGGAGCTACGGATAAAATTTTAAGATCAATATTCAATGATGGCGCAGCGAAAATTTAAATAAGTTTAATTTTGAAAATAAATATTTATAATCTCATTAGATAATTAAAACCAATGGCACGAATACTTACAGGAGTTCAAAGTACAAACATTCCACATTTGGGGAACATTTTAGGTGCAATTATGCCGGCAATTGAATTATCGAAGGTTGCAGGAAATGAGTCACTTTTTTTTATTGCTGACCTGCATGCGCTTACAACTATTAAAGACGCAGACTTTTCAAAGAATAGCTCTGATGCCGTTGCCGCCACTTGGCTAGCATTTGGTTTCGATACTGATAAAAACATTTTTTATCGTCAGAGTGATGTACCTGAAGTGTGTGAATTAACATGGTATTTGAATTGTTATACACCTTATCCCATGCTTGCTAACGCGCATTCCTTTAAAGATAAATCCGAACGTTTGGCTGATGTAAATGCAGGTTTGTTCACCTATCCGGTATTAATGGCTGCGGACATAATTTTGTATGATGCCCATTTTGTGCCAGTTGGAAAGGATCAGGTTCAACACCTTGAAATAACAAGAGATATAGCCGAAAAATTTAATTTTAAATATGGTGATGTTTTTATAATACCAGAAGCAAAAACTGATGAAACTGTGAAGCTTGTTCCGGGTACTGACGGGCAAAAAATGAGCAAATCACTAAACAATTTTATTAATATTTTCCTTCCGGAAAAAGAATTAAAAAAAATAGTGATGGGTATTATTACAGATGCCACTCCCCTTGAAGCACCTAAAAACCCTGACACTTGCAATGTATTTGCTTTGTATAAATTAATGGCTTCTAAACAGCAAATAGAAGAAATGCGTGAAAACTATTTACGCGGTGGTTACGGTTATGGCAACGCCAAAACAGCTTTGTATGAACTATTGTTAGAGAAATTTAAATCACAAAGAGAATTGTATTTTTATTATATGAATAACCGTAATGAGTTGGATGCAAAATTACAAATAGGGGAAGTGGTCTTAGTGCCTTAGTGGTAAATTATAAAGAATTACTTTAACAAAACATTTTTGCAAGATATAAATACGCGAATACAAAAGGAGCAGACATTATAAGGCTATCAAAGCGATCTAAGATCCCGCCATGCCCCGGAAGGATGTTACCTGAATCTTTTACATTGATACTGCGTTTAAAAAGAGATTCAACCAGGTCCCCCAAAGTACCTATCACAATTAGAATAGTCGCGATCACCATCCAATCAATTCTACTGATATTGGTATACCATCCCGAAATAATAAAAGCTACACCATAACTTACAATACCACCTCCAATGCTACCTTCCCATGTTTTACCCGGTGATACGCGCAAAAATAATTTATTTTTACCTAAAGCCGATCCCACTATATAAGCACCCGAATCATTGCACCAGAGAATAAAGAAAAAACCAAACAGTAATTGGTAATCATACGTTTGATTGGTTGTGGTTATATAATTTAATAACGAAAACGGAAGAGCCACATACAGTATTCCCAATAAGGTAAAGGCAATATTTCTAAATGGATCTGCTGCTTTTAAATAGAGTTCAATAATAAAAATGAGAAAGATAATGGGGATATTTATTACTAAGATTCGTGCATCAAAAAAGCCCATACATACTATTGCATTGCTTGCAAATAATACAGCCCCTGCAATAGTCCCTACAATTTTTTGAGGTTTATTATCGCCTTTTTCTGATAAAGTATAGAATTCCCAAACCCCCAAAACAGTAATTACAAAAAACAATGCTGAAAACGAATATTGATTCCAAAAGGTGCAGCCCAAAAGTACTGCTACGAATACGGTTGCGGTGAGTGTACGTTTTACGAAATTATTCATAGCTATTTCATTTTAGGAA
>JAIOQD010000640.1 GCA_021413595.1 Bacteroidota bacterium
ATTTCAGAGAAAAAAAAATCGTATAAATTCAATATTATAAATTAATAAAAATGGAAGAACAGGTATTTCACAATCGAATTGATTTAACCGAATTACAACAAGCTGTTAGCAATATCAAGCAGGAAATCAACAAAATAATTGTTGGTCAGGATGATATGATCGAACTACTTATTGCAGCTATCCTTGCTGATGGCCATGTATTAATTGAGGGAGTGCCCGGTGTTGCAAAAACATTAACGGCCAAATTACTTTCAAAAACGATGGCAATTGGTTTTTCCCGTATCCAATTCACACCCGACCTGATGCCTTCGGATATTATAGGTACGAGCATTTTTAATCTAAAAACATCTGAGTTTGAATTTAAGCAGGGACCTTTATTTTCGAACATCATTTTAATAGATGAAATTAACCGAGCCCCTGCAAAAACACAATCGGCATTGTTTGAGGCGATGGAAGAGCGCCAAATTACAGTTGATGGGAAAACATATCCTTTAACTGCTCCCTTCATGGTATTGGCTACGCAAAATCCAATTGAGCATGAGGGCACGTATCGCCTACCAGAAGCGCAACTCGACCGCTTTATATTTAAGATCGAAGTTGATTACCCATCGCTGGATGATGAAATAAAAATAATTTCGGAATACCATGAAAGAAAAAATACGGTTGATATAAACTGTGTAAATGCGGTAATAAATGCTGGTAATATAAAAGATTTCAGAGCAAAGGTGAGTTCATTGCATATTGATCCGAATTTAATTTCATACATAGCAAAAATTGTAAATCAAACCAGGAACAATGCATCCCTTTATTTAGGGGCGTCACCACGTGCATCGTTATCAATTCTTTCAACAGCAAAAGCAATTGCTGCGATTCGTGGTCGTGATTTTGTTACCCCGGAAGATATTAAGTTTGTGACAACTCCTGTTTTGAAGCATCGTGTAATGCTTACACCAGAGAAAGAAATGGAAGGGATTTCTTCAACTGATGTGATAAAACAAATTGTTGAACAAATTGAAATACCGAGATAGATAATTAGTCATTGGGCATTGGTTCAATAGTCATTGGATGAATTAAGTCATAATAATAAACAAATCAACTTTTACGCTATTTTTTGTGAAACAACTGGGGCATTTCTTCAAATCTATATACTTTACAAACCGGCTGTACTACATTATAGCGGCAGAAGTAGTGCTGCTTGTTTTTGGTTTTTTCTTCAGCTTTGTTGCGTCCTTTGTTGAATATGGTTTGCTTATCATTCCAATATTATTGCTGGTAGATATTGTTATTTTATATTCAAATAATAATGGCCTTTTCGGGAGACGCAATACACTAGACAAATTATCAAATGGTGATGACAATTTAATACAAATTGTTTTAGAAAACCGTTACTTGTTTCCTGCACGGTTAACTGTAATTGATGAAATCCCTTTTCAATTTCAAGCACGGGATATTGAATTTACTTTGACTATTGAATCGGGGGGAAACAAAACAGTTGAGTACATTGTACACCCTGTTAAACGTGGCGAATACAGCTTTGGAGCATTGAATATATTTGTAAAAAGTCCTATCGGATTTATTCAAAAGCGTTATCGTTTTTCTCAAGATAAGATGGTGCCTGTATATCCATCTTTTTTACAAATGCGCAAATATGAATTACTTGCCATCTCCAATAATCTGACGAATTCAGGAATAAAAAAAATACGCAAAACAGGAAGCAATGCTGAGTTCGATCAAATTAAAGAATACGTTTACGGAGATGATTACCGAACCATAAATTGGAAAGCTACTGCAAGAAAAAACAAGTTGATGATCAATCAATTCCAGGATGAAAAATCACAACAAGTTTATTCTGTTATTGATATGGGTCGTGTAATGAAAATGCCATTTGAAGGCCTGAGTTTACTGGACTATGCGATTAATTCAAGCTTAGTTATTTCAAATATTGCAATGCTCAAACAAGATAAAGCAGGTGTTATTGCCTTTTCACACAAAGTGCAATCTATTTTACTTGCAGAACGAAGGAGTGCACAGCTTCAAAAAATCTTAGAATTACTTTACAATCAAAAAACCGGCTACCTGGAAAGTGATTTTGAAAAATTATATATCAATATAAAAACCAAAGTAAATCAACGCAGTTTGTTATTGCTTTATACCAATTTTGAGAGCTTGTCGGGCTTACAGCGTCAATTAAAATATTTGCGCAAGTTAGCGAAAGATCATTTATTAGTGGTGATTTTTTTTGAGAATACGGAATTACAGGCATTTATGGATAAACCTGCTGTAACTACTGAAGAAGTTTATAATAAAACCATTGCTGAAAAATTTATTTACGAAAAAAAATTGATCGTAAAAGAACTTGAGAAATATGGAATTCATTGCATTTTAACAGATCCGAAGGAACTTTCTATAAATACAATAAATAAATACCTGGAATTGAAAGCAAGAGGGTTGATATAGAGTTGTTAATTATTAGTTGTTAGATTTAAGAACCAAGAGTCAAGATTCAAGAGCCGATAGACCAAGAAACAATAGGAATTTATTGGAATAAATATATTTACAAATGGATTTCGAAGATAAACCAAAGAAAAAACTTACACCTGCTCAGGCATTGGTAAGAGCGCAACAAACCTGTGCTTACCAGGAACGTTGCCATCAGGAAATGCGTAATAAGCTTTTTGAATGGGGCCTTTATCCTGATGCTGTAGAAAACATCCTTGCAAATTTAATAACAGAAAATTTTTTAAATGAGGAACGATTTGCAAAAGCATACGCAGGAGGAAAATTCAGAATAAAAAAATGGGGAAGAATAAAAATAAAAATAGAATTAAGAAAACGGAAACTCTCCGACTATTGTATTAAAAAGGGAATGCTGGAGATTGATGATAAGGATTACATAAAAACATTAAAGCAACTAATTGCAAAAAAGTCAAAAGAGATCAAAGGCGGTAAGGGACAAGTTCGAAACTATAAAATAGCGCAGTATGCGGCTTCACGGGGTTTTGAGCAAGATCTAATTTGGGATATTTTAAAGGAAAGCCACTCCTAACCTCCCCGAAGGGGAGGAAACGGCTATCCATTAAACTACCTCAATTGGTTTGTGTATTAGTTCCCCTTCCCTTAGGGGAGGGGGAGAGGCGCTTTCAACAAACCCACTTCCTGTAATATTGGCAATGCTTCTTTTTTATAAAGTATCGGAATAATTTTTCTTACTATTTTTGCTTCCGGTCCCTCAAAATAGATTACTAATCGTGGAAAAGAAAATGCCGGAGTTTTAAAATAAACAGATCTTATTTTATTTCGACTAATGGTAGGCGTTCTACAGCTTTGAAAACCTTCTTTAATACGAATAAAGGAAATCAATAAAAGAAAAAGCGCACCATAATTAATGGGGTGTTTGAAAAAATTTACACCGTAAAACGTTATAGCTATTGCAGAATAAAAAAACAGAAATGCAAACAATAAATAGTTCAAAATGCTCATTACCCCCCAACCTTCTCCTAATTCGTGTTCCAAAGGTACACGTACTACTTCTTTAGTATTTATAATAAAAACAGTATCGTCAGTAATATGGCAATATTCCTGTTTGTTGATTCTAAAATATTTTGTTTGCATTGGATTATTGTTTATACAGTGGAGCAGTTTTTCTGAACTTGTTTCAGAATCTCTGTGAAAGCTGGTTTTTCAGATCTTGAACCTAGGTCAGGATGATATTTCCAATAAAATTTTTACAAAAATACGCTGAATTTTCATCAAAACCGGCATTAATTTATTAAATTGCGCCATGATTACAACTGACCAATTAAAAGACCTTCGGGAACGCACGAGTGCGTTAAGGGGGCATCTTTGACCTCGATCGTAAATTGCTAGAAATAGCCGAAGAAGAAGAAAAAGCTCTTGCTCCCAATTTTTGGAATAACCCCAAAAAAGCAGAAGAGCTCCTTAAACTTACAAAAATCAAAAAAGACTGGACCAGATCGTATGCTGCCTTAACAAGTAGTATGGATGACCTTACCCTATTGTATGAGTTCTATAAAGAAGGTGAAGCTACCGAAGATGATGTAGAACAACAGTTTCAAGCCACATCAAAAATGCTGGAGGAGATTGAATTTAAAAATATGCTCAGTGGAAAAGAGGATGTTTTAAGTTGTGTGATACAAATAAATTCAGGTGCGGGCGGTACAGAAAGCTGCGACTGGGCAGAAATGCTGATGCGCATGTATATGATGTGGGGCAGTAAACATGGTTATAAAATAATTGAAACCGACCGAACTGATGGTGATGCTGCAGGAATAAAATCTGTTACGTTAGAATTTATAGGTGATTATGCTTTCGGTTATTTAAAAGGGGAAAATGGAGTACACCGTTTGGTGCGCATTTCTCCTTTTGATGCGAAT
>JAIOQD010000641.1 GCA_021413595.1 Bacteroidota bacterium
GGCAGTTGGAGAGGCAGGAATATCTTCCCATTGAGGACTATTCTGCCAATGTCCAATCCCGGTAATCTCACCATCAGTTGCCGCATCATAATAGATGGTGATGGAGGCATTTGCATTTCCCGCATCTCTTCTTATTTGATGGTAATATACCGGATTAACAATGGCTACCGTTGCTCTTTTTATACTTTTATCAAAGGTTTCAGTAGTAGGATCAACATTGGCCATACGCACAGCATAATCATTCGGAAAATTATTGTCGGGAGTTATTTCTACAGGTCTATACCTTAATGTGCCAAGGCTGGAACCTACAGGGAATAGATAGGCTTGCGTTGTTGCAGTGCTTCGCACCAAAGATCCGGAGCCTAAACTGCTTACAAAACCAGTTGAAAGTTGTATGGATTGCAGATCAGGGTTAGTTACAAAAACAGTTTTAGTTCCGGTTGCAAATTCCCTGTCATTAAGGTTAAGTGTATCTCTAATAATTGCATCAATATTATTCAATTGCTTCACACCGTTATTTTCAAGAACCAGGTTGTGAAATTCTGTTACATCAGTACCTTGAATATTTTGATTGCCCCCAACTAATAAACAAGTGATTGTGCTGGCTCCATTGGTACCAATGGTACTGGTAAAGGCTGCGTTACCGGAAGAGTTGGTCCAATCGCCAGTTAAGTAAACAGCACCGCTATTTCTAAAAGTACCTCCGATCAATGTGGCAGAATCTTTTAAATTGCTGATTCCACCATTAGCAAAAATAGTATCGTTGGCACTATAAATTGTAGCACCATAATTGACCATTACCTGCGAAAACAAAGAAGCACCAGCCCTGCTCAAAAACAAGGAGATGAAAAGGAAACAAATAATGAGTACAGTTTTTCTCATATTTTATTAAAAACAAATTGCATTTATTTCAAATGAAAAGCTGCTGAAATGTTGCAAAGGTGCAAATATAAATCTAATAATACTCAATCTTAAATTAATTGAACAAAAAATCCAGTTCTAATAAAGACTTTATTGAATTAGGCAATAATGAATAACGTAAACCCAGTTACTTTATATTACAACGTGTTTTATCCCCCTGAGGCTTGTCGAAGAGTGTGCGTGGGTCAGCCCACATACTTCGACAGGCTTCTTCAGAGAAGAACGTTCGCGCGATTTAGCCTGATTCTCATTAAAATAATTATTTTGTTCAGTGTCTAATTCAAAGACTTTATTTGGTACTTATTGCTGTTACGAACAAAAGCGATTTTTTGTTACAAAATTAAATTTTAATAGTAAGGGGAAAAAAAGAATAAATGCCTTGTTGTTAGCGTTTTATGTGTTGACAACCAACTAAGGGGTGGTTCCAAAAATCCATTATCAACATAAAAATATCACCACAAAGGCAATAGAACATTAAAAAACACTAAGAAATTTTCTGAGAGACTTGGCGAACTTAGTGCCTTAGTGGTTATTTTTTTAATTTTTAGAACTGCCCTAAAGGCCATTCAGGAAAATAATTGAGAAGGAGAAATAAATGATCAAACCAGTTACATCAACAAGTGTTGCTACAAAAGGCGCAGACGCAACAGCTGGATCAAACCCAAATCTTTTTAGGATTAAAGGAAATAACGAGCCAACGATATTCCCCCAAAGTACTACTGCAACAAGTGAAAAGCCAACAACAAGAGCAATTTCCATTGAATGAGGGCCATAGATTGTGGTAAAATTGGACCAGATAAATACTCTTAAAAAACCGATAATGCCGAGAATGAGCCCTAGTACCAATCCTACTTTTATCTCCCGTTTTATGATTGTAAACCAGCTCCGCACGGTAATTTCACCCAATGCCATTGCCCTTATCACAAGAGTTGATGCTTGTGACCCGGTATTGCCCCCACTTGAAATGATTAATGGAACAAAAAGCGCCAGTATAACCATTTTGGCAATTTCATTTTCAAAAAAGCCCATTGCAGATGCCGTAAGTGTTTCTCCTAAAAACAGGATAACTAACCAGCCAGCACGTTTCTTTAGAATCTCAACAATCGACAAACTCATATACGGTTCATCAAAGGCTTCTACACCTGCCATTTTTTGAACGTCTTCTGTGTCTTCTTCTCTTCGGAAGTCAACAACATCATCAATTGTAATTACACCTACGAGTTGGCCAATAGCATTAACAACAGGAACAGCTACCAGATTGTATTTATCCATTATATTGGCAACATTCTCTGCAGGGGTATTGGCTTTTACAGATATTATTTTGGGGTCGTAGATGTCGGCTACGATTGATCGTACAGGAGAAACAATTAATTTTTTTAAGGGTAAAAGTCCAATTAGTTTTTCATCATCATCCACTACATAAATTGCAAATACCTCCTCGAGATCATGTGCCTGTTCGCGTATTTCACGAACACATTCAAGTGCTTTGCTGTGGAGGTGAACCCGCACAAATTCCTTCCGCATTAAACCACCGGCAGTATTGTCATCATATTTTAAGAGGTCCACAATGTCGCTTGCCTGTTCACTGTCTTCGATGTGGGATAATACTTCATCCTGCACATTGTCGGGTAATTCGGCAATAACATTAGCAGCATCATCAGAGTCCATGTTGTCGATGAATTGTTCTGCGATCTCTTTTGAAGTAAGTGATGCTAAAAACCGTTCGCGGACATCATCTTCCAACTCTACTAATACATCAGCGGCAGTTTGTTCGTCCAATAATTTGTAAACGTATTTGGCTTCTTCTATTTCCAGCTGGTTGAAAATTCCGGCAATATCGGGTGGATACAGCTCTTTTAGCTGTTCGGTAACAAAAGCCCCATTTTGAGAACTAATGGCTTCTCTTAGATTGGATAAAAAAGCATCTGTTAATTCAAAACGCATATTGTATTACGAATTACGAAATTCTTTCTTCTGTGAAGAACAGATCAAAGAAGAAAGGTTTGTGTTGATTATAGATTTGTTGATAAACAAAGCGAGTGCGAAGGTAAGTAATTTGTTAATTTGAAAATGTTCTAATTTAAAAATTACACAATTAAATTAGTATATCAGAATAAAAACACTACTTGCCACGAATTACACGAACTAATGGTATTTTTAAAATTAGTGAAATTCGTGGCTATTCTTTGTTAATTATTCTTATTTTTAGGCAAATTTTGAAGGTATTTATGAATGTTTTTTTTCATTTCGGCAGGTATTTTATATTAATAAGACGCGCTTTTGGCAAACCCGAAAAGTTTTCGGTTTACCGTAGTCGTATTTTTGAAGAAATGAATAATTTGGGTCTTGGCTCCCTTGGCATTGTTGCAATCATATCTGTATTTATTGGAGCTGTTATTACTATTCAGTCGGCCTTCAACTTTGAAAACCCTTTAGTGCCTGTTTATGCGGTTGGTGTAGCGGTTCGCGATTCAATGATATTGGAATTTTCTCCAGCTATTATCAGCCTGATCCTTGCAGGTAAAATAGGTTCCAGTATTGCATCTGAAATTGGAACAATGCGTATAACCGAGCAAATTGACGCATTGGAAATAATGGGGATTAACTCGGCCAGTTATTTGATTCAGCCTAAAATTATAGCCTGTGTGGTATTTAGCCCTGTTATTGTTATTTTTTCAATGTTTTTGGGAATATTCGGTGGGTATGTTTTTGGAGTAATGACCGGTGTTGTTACCAATTACGAATATATTTATGGTATTACTTATAATTTCAGACCTTATAATGTGGTGTATGCAGTGATCAAGTCAGGAGTATTTGCATTTATTATTGCTTCCGTTCCTGCGTATCATGGATATTACACAAGCGGAGGATCACTTGAGGTTGGTAGATCCAGTACCAAAGGGGTGGTTTATAGCAGCGTTTTGATACTTACTTTCGATTTAATATTAACTCAACTTTTATTGGCGTGATCCAGATCAACAATATATCAAAATCATTTTCTGGGCGAAGTGTTCTAAAAGATGTATCATTTACCTTTCAAACAGGTAAGGTTAACATTATCATTGGTGGTAGTGGGTCGGGTAAAACTGTTTTAATAAGATGTATGGTGGGTTTGAACGAAGTGGATTCGGGGCAGGTTTTATATGATGATCGTAATTTTTATAATTTACATTTTGAAGGAAAAAAAGAAATACGTAAAGAAATAGGTATGCTTTTTCAAGGAGGAGCATTGTTTGATTCAAAAACTGTTGAAGAAAATGTAGTGTTTCCTCTTTCGATGTTCACAGATTTGAGTGAAGATGAAAAGCGAGATCGCGCTAACTTTTGTTTGCAGCGTGTAAACCTAACCAATGCCAATCATCTTTTTCCTTCGGAATTAAGTGGAGGAATGAAAAAAAGGGTGGCCATAGCCCGTGCTATTGCCGTACAACCAAAGTATTTATTTTGTGATGAACCAAATTCCGGGCTGGATCCTAAAACCTCTATTGTTATTGATAACTTAATAAAAGAGATTACCGAAGAATATGATATTACTACCATAGTAATTACTCATGATATGAATTCGGTAATTGAAATTGGAGACCATATATTGTTTATTTACGAAGGTTCAAAATGGTGGGAGGGAAGTAAAGAAGAAATTTTAAAAACGGAGAATAAGGAAATTCAGGACTTTGTATATGCTACAAAGTTTATGAAGGATCTGAGAACGAAGTTTTAGCTTTTAAAAAAATGTAAAAAAAAGAGCGGCAGGATATCCTGTCGCTCTTTTTTTATAC
>JAIOQD010000642.1 GCA_021413595.1 Bacteroidota bacterium
AACTAAATAATCCATATATAAAAACACTTAAATCTTCTCTACATCGAGAAGGAAGGGAGCATTATTTCAGTCAGTTCCAAACTTTGCACAAGGAGAAAGAGTCAACACAACTGTCAAACAAAAAAATTAGAGGTAAACAAGTACCTTCTATCCAGAAAAGCTTATGGCTAGTTCTGGTTTTCCTTTCCTTTTTATTTATTTCTTCAAAAATATTCGCTGAAAATACAGAGCCAGATTATTCGATGGAATCAGACGAAGTATTAGTATTTCTCTATGTGAAAAACTTAGGGACTTGTGAAATCCCTGTAGCTATCCGTGGGCAGGATGCCTATCTTCCGGTAGTTGATGTTTTCAATTTTTTGAAGATAAGATCCATTCCCGGAAATGGATTTGATGTAATTTCCGGTTTTTTTATAGATCAAAAAAACACCTACCAAATTGATAGAGTAAACAACTTTATCATATATCAGGGCAAAACTTATACTCTAAGCCCGAATGATTTTATTGTCACTGAAACAAACTTGTACCTTAAATCCAAGTATCTCGAGCAAATTTTTGGTTTAGAATCCAAATTTAATTTTAGAACCCTTACCATATCGTTAAAATCCGAATTAGAACTACCTGCGATTCGGGAGATGCGATTAGAGCAAATGCATTCAAACTTTGATCGATTAAGAGGCCACATGAAGGCTGATACAAACATCGCAAGAACATATCCTTTATTACATTTTGGAGTAGCCGATTGGTATGTAAATTCAAATCAGCAGATAAATGGGAAAAGCAATGCACGCCTTAACTTAGGTCTTGGCGCTATCATAGCTGGCGGAGAGTTCAATAGCTTACTTCTGTATAATGCCAATCAACCATTTTTAGAAAAACAACAATATTATCTATGGAGATATGCTAATAATGAAAATAAAATAGTAAGACAAGTTTTGGCCGGAAAAATTGCAACACAGTCAGTTTCATCTGTATTTAATCCTGTTATCGGCTTACAAATAACCAATGCTCGTACGATTAACAGGAAATCATTTGGTTCATATACTTTAAGCAACTACACAAAGCCAAATTGGACAGTAGAACTGTATGTCAATAATATTTTAATTGATTATGTAAAGGCTGATGCTTCGGGTTTCTTTACTTTTGATGTACCTCTTATTTATGGTAGTACGGATGTCACTTTGCGCTATTATGGTCCCTGGGGTGAAGAATTAACCTCAAAACAAAGTTTTAATATCCCATTCAACTTTTTACCACCAAAGGAATTGGAATATAAAGTAAGTTCAGGAGTAATTGAAGATGGAAAAAACAGTTTGCTCGGACAGGCTCGAATAAATTATGGATTAACGAGATTTATCACCATTGGAGGTGGCTTAGAATACAATTCCTCTATTTCAACAACGAAAAGATTTTCGTTTTTTAACACCTCAGTACGATTAGCATCCAATATGCTATTTTCCGGAGAATTTGTTGATGGCGTACGATATAAAGGTTTGTTAAGTTATCATTTGCCTTCTGATCTTCAATTAGAACTGTATTATAGTAAATACAATCCTGGGCAGCAAGTAATAAAGTTAAATTATACAGAAGAAAGAAGACTTATGGTTTCGAAACCATTCAAACTATTATCTATGCCGGGTTTATCACGTTTTACCCTCAGTCAAAATCTCATCCAACACCCTAACTCTGATTTGCCACCAACAAAATACACTATCCCCGAATTTTCATTGTCTTCTGCTATTCATGGAGTAAGTATGAATATTACTACTACCGCATTTATTATTGACAACATTAATTCCTCAATTTTTAGTGATGCCTCAATTTCCGTAACTCTTCGGGGAGGCATTCTTTTTAGCCCTCAAATAAGATTTGATTATAAACTAAATAAAATTAGTATAGTTAAATATAGTTTTGAAAAACGTTTTAAAAAATACGGGGTTATTAACGCATCGTATCAACACAACCTTATTAATAATTTAACACTTTACCAAGTTGGTTTTAGATACGATTTTTCTTATGCCCGTGTTGGCTTTACTGCATTTCAAAGCAACAATTCAACTACCCTTTCAGAATTTGCAAGCGGCAGTTTGATCTATCAACCTCAAATAAATTATGTGGACATTAATGTAAATACCAATGTTGGCAGAGGTGGTCTTATCTTTTTACCATTTCTGGATATTAATAATGATGGTAAAAAAGATGCGAATGAGCCTAAGGTTTCCGGACTAAATATTATGATGAGTGGTGGAGGTATCCAAAAAATAAGCAAGGATAC
>JAIOQD010000643.1 GCA_021413595.1 Bacteroidota bacterium
TGTGATTTCTTTCCTTGGTACACGTAAAGAACGTCAGCAATCTGCAAAAGATCATATCTCAAAAGTATTGGAGCAATACAACGTAAATGCTGTGGATACATTGATTGGAGATATTGTTCCACCGGCATCATTAATGAAAACATTGACCGATCGTAAAATTGCACAAGAGGAAGAATTGACATTTGAAACTCAGAAAAAAGCGCAAGAAAAACGCCAAGGTGTTGAAAAAGAAACTGCAATTGCTGATATGCAAAAGGAAATTGTAAAAGCGCAACAAAGTGTGGAAATTGCAGAACGCACTGCAAATGCTACAGTTAAGAAAGCAGAAGGTGATGCAACAAGCATAAAGCTTGCCGTGCAGGCTGAAGCTGAAACAATAAAAATGCGTGCAAATGCATCAGCTGAAGCTACACGGTATAAAGCACAAGCCGATTCAGAAGCAACAAAATTAAATGCAAGTGCTGACGCAGAAAAAATTGTAGTTACCGGTAATGCAGAAGCTGGAAAGATATTAGCGATAGGAAAGTCAACTGCCGAAGCATACCAATTAGCTGTGGGTGCAATGGGTGGCGATAATTTTACCAAGTATAAGATCACTGAAGAAATTGGTAAAGGAAAAATTAAAATTATTCCAGAAGTCCTTATTAATGGTAGTGGTGGAGAAGCAAATCCAATGAATGGATTATTAGGCTTGAAATTAATGGAAATGATAGATGCTACTAAAAAAGATGATAGTGGGAATGCGAAAAAATAACGTTCAACAACACTTAGTCCGCAGAGATTTTTAACTTTCACATCGCAGATAAAAACACTGTCAAGCTCTGATTTTTTTCTGTATTCTCTGTGTTAATTTTTTTTAATAAACTTAAATTATAAATGAAACAATATCACGATTTAATGCAACATGTTTTGGATAAAGGAGCAACCAAAACAGATAGAACAGGAACTGGAACCATTAGTGTTTTTGGTTATCAGATGCGGTTTGATTTAGAAGAAGGCTTTCCAATGCTTACAACAAAAAAACTACATTTAAAATCCATTTTACATGAATTGTTATGGTTTTTAAAAGGTGATACCAACATCAAGTATTTATTAGATAATGGTGTACACATTTGGGATGAATGGGCAGATGCAGATGGAAACCTTGGTCCTGTATATGGTTCACAATGGCGCAGTTGGCCTACTGCTGATGGCCGACATATTGATCAGATCACACAAGTTGTTGAACAAATAAAAAACAATCCTGATAGCCGCAGAATGATTGTAAGTGCCTGGAATGTTGGAGAAATTGATAAAATGAAATTACCCCCCTGTCATGCTTTTTTTCAGTTTTATGTGGCAGATGGAAAATTAAGTTGCCAATTATACCAACGAAGTGCAGATATATTTTTAGGCGTGCCCTTTAACATTGCATCTTATGCTATATTAACATTAATGATTGCACAAGTTTGTAATTTAAAACCCGGAGAATTTATTCACACATTAGGTGATGCACATTTGTATTCCAATCATATTGAACAGGCTAAACTTCAATTGACCAGAGACCTGCGTAAATTACCAACTTTAAAGATCAATCCTGAAGTAAAAAGCATTTTCGAATTTAAATTTGAAGATTTTACATTGGAAGGTTACGATCCTCACCCACATATAAAGGCTGCTGTTGCTGTATAGTTTATTGGTTTATTGGTTAACTGGTTCATTAGTTAATTTAGGAATCAATTGCTTGGAAAGATTTAAACCATTTCTGAATTTTTTTTATGGGAAAATATGTTCTTGAGGATTTAGATGTTTACAATTTATCAAATGAAATCGCAGATGAAATTTGGAACATCGTTATTAATTGGGGCTTTTTAGCACAAGACACCCTTGGGAAACAAATCATTCGCTCCTCTGATTCAATTGCAGCAAATATAGCGGAAGGATATGGAAGATATTTTTACAAAGAGAACAGACAATTTTGTTTTTATTCCAGAGGATCTATTTTAGAAACAAAAACCTGGATAAAAAAAGCAAAGAATAGAAATTTAATTAATCAAGAACAATACGAACAGCTATTCTCAAAATTGGAAGTGGTTCACATGAAATTGAACGGATATATGAAATTTATTGGTAAAAAACCCACCGCAGAATAAGAGGAACCCGTAAACCAATAAACTAATAAACTAATAAACTATTGAACCAATGATCATAAGTATTATAGTAGCTATTGATGAAAACAATGTGATTGGAAAAGACAATGCGCTCATCTGGCATTTACCTGCTGATATGAAATTTTTCAAAGAAAAAACTACAGGACATTGTGTAATTACCGGTCGGAAGAATTACGAGTCTATTCCTGAAAAATTTCGTCCATTGCCGAACCGAACTAATATTATTATTACGCGCCAAAAGGATTATCATGCCCCCGGAGCCACTATTGTTGGGTCGATTGATGAGGCTGTAAAAATAGCAAAACAAACTGGTGACGAAGAAATTTTTATAATTGGTGGTGCTGACATTTTCAATCAATGTATGTATTCAGTGGATAAATTATATGTTACTAAAATTTATCACACATTTGAGGGCGATGTGTTCTTTCCAACTATAAATACTGCTGAATGGAAAGAAACAGATCGTAAAAAAGGCATAGTTGATGAAAAGAATAAGTATGCGCACGATTTTATTGTTTATGAAAGAATCCATAATTAAATTCTATTCATATTTTTTTTCAACTCACCCCATCACAGACCTTTCGATCTTAATCTAAAAAAATGTAGAAATGCGAATAGAATTAAAACAATTGGATGATGCATTTCACTTCGAAGCAATCAGTGAAACTGGGAACATTGCTTTAATGGATGCTGGAGAAAACATAGGTGGAAGCAATAAAGGTGTACGCCCAATGCAAATGCTTTTGATGGGCTTGGGAGGTTGCAGTGCTATTGACATAGTAATGATCTTAAAAAAACAAAGGCAGGTTATCAGCGATTTCCAAATTACAATAGATGGTGAACGTGAAGCAGACAAAGAACCTTCCTTATGGAAAACGATACAAATACATTTCAAATTGAAAGGTGAAATTGATAAAGAAAAGGCAGAACGTGCAGTTCAACTTTCAATGGATAAATATTGCTCTGTTTCTAAAACATTGGAAATAGCCGGAGCTACTATCACTTACAAGGTAACTGTAAATTAATAGATTCAAAAAATTTGGTACTTAAATCTGCATAAGTGTAAGGATTTGTAAACAATCACGATGGATTTTTTATAGATAAAAATAAAATGCAATTCACCAGCATTCTTCATCGGAAATACATTTACAAATTTTCTCCTGAATTATTTTCCCTGAATAATAAATTTTTTAAACTCAATTTTTTTTGAAGTTCTTCCAGTAATGGCACTTGCCGTTCGTTGATCTTTTCTTTTGCGGTGGTAATTGTAAACCATTCTCCTTTATCAATTTCCGGAAATGATCTCATCTTGCTCGATTTAGGAGGCCACTCTAATTCAAATGTATTGCTTTTAATTGTTGAGGTATCAATATCACCCTGAAAAGCCCAGGCATAAACAGTTTTATTGTTCTTTTGTTCGATGGAAGATAATTCAATAAAATTAGTGTCAGGAACATCCACTCCAATCTCTTCTTTAAATTCGCGTTTTGCTGCATCTAAAGGATTTTCATCCGCCAAAAATTCACCTTTGGGAATTGACCATGCCCCATTATCTTTTTTTGTAAAAAAAGGCCCACCTGGATGAACTAAAAGTACTTCCAAAGAAGTATTATTCAAGCGATATAAAAGTATGCCGGCACTTTTTTTATGCATTCTTATATGGAATTGATAATAATATTTTCAAGTTCTGATGAAAAAAAATAATGTATTTATAACCATTTCATCACCACTGCTGCGTTATGGATTCCTTCAGCAAGTACCCCCGTTAACCACCCGCCTTCTTTACCTTATAATTAACCTCAGTAAGCAGCTTCAACACTTTATCCCGATGATCTCCCTGTATCAGTATCTCTTCATTTTTAACACTCCCTCCCACACCACATTTTTGTTTTAATGTTTTACCCAAGGCCTCCAAATCTTCAGTTCTTCCAATAAAACCATTGATACGGGTTATTAATTTCCCACCGCCAATACGATCAAGAAATAGTTTTAAATTTTGTTGCTGAACAGGTAATGTTTCCTGAGTTTCTTCCTTTTCAAATTCGAAGCTAAAATCTTTGTTGGTGGAATAAACAACACCATTTTTTTTATCTTTTTTCGACATTTTTTATTTTATTGCTACTACGAATTACAAATTTTAACGACTTACGAATAAACTATAAATTTCAGAACATACAGCCCCCTTTCGTTCGATCAGGAGGGCTTCTTCTGGCATTACGGAATGATCACCCTCAAAGATAATGGATTTACTTTTATTGAGATCGAATGACCAACTTCAATAGGCTCTCCATCAATGTGTGCAATGGTATTCGCTTGTTTTACAACCACTTCTTTAGCCTTAATTGTTTCTAAATGAGGTGATAAGTGTATTGTTTTTCGAAGCAATTTATAACCTATTGAAATTACATTCCAAAAAGAAAAGTTTTTCAGAATTGCAATATCCATATAGCCATCAGCAACGTCTGCTAATGGCGCGATGTATGCATTATTTCCCCATTGTGAGCCGTTAGCAAAACTAATTAGAAATGCTTTTTTATAAAATGGTTGTCCATTAATGATCAATTCATAATCCTGTACCTTGAATTTAGGAAATTCACGAATAATTACTTTAAGATAAGAAGAAAAGCCACGCTTCCCAAACTTAGCAAACTCCCAGCCAATATGAGCATCAAAACCTACTCCGGCAACATTAATAAATGTTTCATTATTGAGTTGAATCGTATCTATTGAAGCTTCTTTGGCATTATTTATAATATTCATGGCTTTTTTCAGATCCAATGGTATGTTCATGTGTCTGGCAAACCCATTACCTGAACCAGCCGGCATTATAGCCATTGCTGTGCTTGAGCCAATCAGGCCCCTGGCAACCTCATTAACAGATCCATCCCCACCTACGGCAACTACAATATTAAAATTATTAGCCACAGCCTGTTTGGCAAGTTCTGTAGCATGTTTAGCAGCTTTGGTATACACAATTTCATAATCAAACAGTGTTCGGTTAAGATGCTGATCTATTAACTTTTCAACAACCATTTGTCTTCCTACTCCAGAAATAGGATTAACGATGAAACAGATCTTTTTTTTTTTCAAAATTTAATGTTTAAAGTTGGAAAGTTTAAAATTAGAAAGTTGAGATTGATAAATACGATCAATCGATAAATTGAACCGCGAAAATTTCCAACTTTGTATCTTTCAACTATTTATCAATGCATTTTATTGTTTATTAAACTTTGCTGGTAGGTTTGGATTATTGCTTTAGCCTTATTTTCCATACCTGTACTAATTGTAGGTTCTCTGCTGAACAGATCATTTCTCATCAAGCTATCAGTAGTAAAATGATATAGATCATTTGCTTTGTCGCCATCAAACTGAAGTATATAATTATTCTCAATCAATTGAAACAACTCTGTTCTGAAAATAAGGGCAAAATGCGATGCTGTTGTATCAAAAACACTGGTTCCAAATGCAAAATAAGGCGAAGGATAGTTTAAAAAATCAAGTACCGATGGCATAATATCTATTTGCTGAGTGATAGTTGAATCAAGTCCTTTTAACTGACCATCAGGCATATAGTAAATAATTGGTATAGAATAATTACCTACTTTATTAGTATAAAAAGCATCCGCTGAAACACCGGTGTGGTCGGCAGCTAAAACAAACAGTGTATTCTTGAACCAGGGCATCTTTTTAGCTGAATCAAAGAATTTTTTTAGGGCATAATCGCTATAACCAATACTTTTTTCAATAGGCAGCGCCCCTTCTTTAAATTGGTTTTTATACCTGTCCGGCACAGGATAAGGATGATGTGAGGTTAACGTAAACACTGTTGCAAAGAATGGTTGCTGCTTTTTATTAATCGTACTGGCACTGTATTGCAAAAATTCTTCATCCCAAATGCCCCAGTTGCCATCATAATCCTTTTCGTTATTGTATTCTGTGCGTCCAAAATAATCATCATATCCTGCAAGGTTTGCAAAGGCATCAAACCCCATTGTACCATTTGTTCCACCATGAAAAAATGCTGTATAATAGCCCTGTTGTTTCAACATATTAGCCAAACTGTTCATTTGATTACTCCCATAAGGAGATGTAATGAAAGGCTCATTCATCCATGTTGGAATACTTGAAACAATAGCCGGAATGCCTTCAATGGACGTTTTTCCATTTGAAAAAGCATTACTAAAAGTAAGACTTTCTGATATAAGTGAATCTAAAAAAGGAGTATAACCAACTGCCTTACCATTTAGTGCACCAACATATTCTTTTGAAAAACTTTCGAGAGCAATTACAACTACATTTAACTTTTTAAATTCTCCTCTTTTGGGAATATGAACAGGATTGTATAATTCTTTAAGTGCTTCCAAATCACTTATTTTCCAAGCCATAGAAGGCTCAATAGCTGAAACATCCAATGTTTTCAATATGCTAAAAGGCGTATTCACAACCAATGGCACATATTGCACAGGGGCGTATTCTCCTGCACTCACATTACTGATCGGTTTCAACTGAAACCCTCCACGATAAGCAACAATTGAAAATGCACTAAAACCAATGAAACTCACTATTTGTACAACATATTGTTTAGTTGTCCAGGTTAATTTTATATTCTTTTCAACTTTTCTATATAAGTAATAGATGCCCCAGGATAAAATTATCCAAATAGCGAATACATACCA
>JAIOQD010000644.1 GCA_021413595.1 Bacteroidota bacterium
TAAAGGGCTGAAAATACTAGAATTGGATAAATTTACAGCGGATAAAAATTTACGTTATCTAATCATAGATTCTATTTATGATGCTAAAGCTCCTAAAGGTTCGGTGATAAAGCAAGAGCCGGAGTTTAATGCTGAAGTGAAAGAGGGTAGAATTATTTATTTATATGTTACCACTAAATTGCCACCTAGTATTCAAATGCCAAAACTTATCGATCGTTCCTTGAGGCAAGCAGTTGCAATGGTTTCTACTTACGGTCTTAAGTTGGGCAAAATTGAATTTGTTCCGGATCAATGTGCAAATTGCGTGTTAGATCAATTGGTTAAAGGGAAAAAAATTGAACCCGGAGCATCCATTCCAAAGGGAACTACTATTAGTCTGATAGTAGGTAAGGGGCTAAGTGATGAAGAAGTGGGGGTTCCTTGTTTATATGGCCTAACCCGTAAAGAAGCTTTAGAGAAATTACTTGAAGCTTCCTTAAGTATTGGTGCTATAGCATTTGATGAACCCAAAGATTCCCTTTCAGCAAGAATTTACAAACAATCACCTTCGTGTGGAAAACAGGCAAGTATTAATTTGGGAGGAAGTATCGATCTGTTTCTAACAGCGGACAAAAATAAAATAATTCAACGGTCAGATACTACTGCCACTAACAAAAAAGTTGATGATGAAGATTTTGACAATTAGAATTTATATAATTTTTTCGTTTTTTATAATTGTTTCGCTTTCCTCGTTTTCACAAGGTTTGGTGGAGAACGATCTATCAACTAATCAGGTACTTGTAAAAAAATGGAATGATTTGAAAATGAGTCTTGATCTGAGAGCCTCTTCAATTTATGATACCATTGATCTGGATACGGTTAAAGGCTTTTTAGATGATTTTTCATACAACAGTCCTTATCCTGATTCTGCACTTTGGCTGGATAACCAGGTATTTGTTAATCGTGGGTATGCGAAATCCCCAATTTCAGTGGGCGCTGCCACTTTTGATGGTTTGAATGAAAAAGGGTATCCGTACGACTTTTTTGTATCTTCTACCTCTTCTTCGTCAGCAGATTCTTTAACTTCAAAACCAATTAATTTATTAAACTATATTAATAATGGAAGTCCGGTGAATTACCTTGTTAGTGATTCACTTTATTTTAGTTTTTTTTACCAGCCTCAGGGTCTTGGAAATGCCCCAGATTTAGATGATTCGTTGGTGCTTGAATTTATTGCCCCCGGTATTTCTTCCTGGAAACATATTTGGGCAAAAAAGGGAAGTTCTCTTGGTGCAACGGATAGCAGTTGGAATTTAGTGATGGTACCCATAAAAGATATTCAGTATTTTAAAAAAGGTTTTCAATTTCGATTTAGAAATTATGCAACAGTTAGCGGAAATCTCGATCATTGGAATATTGATTATGTGTATTTAAATAAATTCAGAACAAAGGCGGATACAATTTTTGAAGATGTTGCTTTTGTTTATAATACACCATCCTTGCTCAATACATATTCTGAAATGCCTTGGAAGCATTATACTCCATCCTTTATGAAAACCTCTCTGCCAGATTTATTAAGGAATAACAATTCTTTACAAAAAAATGTAAATTTCTATTACAAGGTTTATGATCAATTAGGAACCGCTATTTCTTCATCAGTGGTATCAAGCGATAATGTACTTCCTTTTTCACAAATAGGTTATTATAATTATACAGCTACTTCACTACCCGTATTCCCTGTTTTAACAGACACTTCCAGTTATACCTTTGAATGTGTATTATCTACCAACCCTGATAAGCATAAAAAAAATGATACGGTCCGCCATACGCAGAAATTTTTAAATTCATACGCTTATGATGATGGAAGTGCGGAAACAGCTTTTGGTTTGAGTACTTTAAATGCTCAGATGGCTGAAAAATTTACATCCACTATAGCTGATACATTGCGTTGCATTGATATTTATTTTAATCCTCTTTTGACCAATGCAAATTTATATGCTTTTTCATTAAATGTTTGGAATGATAATGGCGGATCTCCAGGAACAGCTATTTATACAAGTGATACAGTGCACAGGCCTATGTATGCTCAGGCAGGCCAGGATCAGTTCACACATTATTATTTATACCCTCCCTTGTATTTAAATGCAAGTACTTTTTATATTGGATTTACTCAAAAAACCACACAGTTTTTAAATGTAGGGGTTGATAAAAACACCAATACACAGGATAAGATGTTTTATAATGTAACGGGTGCCTGGAATAATTCGCCATTTACCGGTTCGCTGATGATGCACCCTGTGTTTGGCATTGCTGATTATTATGCCGGCATTGATTCTCCTGATTCAAAAAATAAAAATGCGATTTCGGTATATCCAAATCCTGCAAATGATAAGCTTTATATTAATTTGAATTCGGATAATGGTTCTGAAAAAATTTCGTATTCAATTATTGATCTCTATGGAAGAGCAGTATTGGAAAACAAATTCGACAGGGCTGAATATATTGATATTTCAAGTCTTGCTGAAGGTGTATATTTTATTCGTATTGTTGATGGAATACAAGTTTCAACAAATAAATTTATTAAAATCAATTAAACTATTGAATTAGGCACTTTACAAATAATTATTTTAACTGAACTCAGGCTAAATCGTACGAACGTTCTTCTCTGAAGAAGCCTGTCGAAGTATATGGGCA
>JAIOQD010000645.1 GCA_021413595.1 Bacteroidota bacterium
CTTTAGCATGAATTAAAAATGGTCTGCGTTCTTTGCGTATAATGGCTATTACTTCTTGTACGGTATTATACGATTTGATAAAATCAGTTCCGTCAATGGTACGGGTTTCCAAACCTTTGAAACCTTTTGCATATTCGGTTGCATCTTGTGCACGAATTTCTTTTGCATTGGCAGAAATATCCCATTCATTGTCCTGCACCAAATAAAGTATAGGCATTTTTTTTAACACCGCCATCTGAAATGCTTCAGACACTTCTCCTTCTGTTATACAAGCATCACCTAATGAGCAAACTGCTATTGGTTTATCATCACCATAATCGGATAATAAATTTTGTTTTTCTAAATATTGAATTCCCATTGCAACACCTGTAGTTGGTATTGCCTGCATACCCGTTGCTGAGGATTGCATAGGTATCTTAGGCATATCATCTCTTCGTAAACTTGGATGGCAGTAATAAGTTCTTCCACCCGAAAATGGATCTTCGCGTTTTGCCAACAGCTGTAACATCAGATCATAGGGCTGCATTCCTATTCCAAGCAACATACTATCATCACGATAATATGCGGATAAATAATCCTGCGCTTTTAATTGTAAGCCTAGCGCAAGTTGTATAGCTTCGTGTCCACGGGATGTGGCATGAACATATTTGGCCGTAACTTCTTTATTTGCTTCGTATAATTCTGACATTGCCTTTGCCGTACATATCAGCTCAAAGGCTTTTAGTAAGGTTTCTTCAGCAATAGAGGAATCGATTTTTCGTTTATCAGTCATTGTTGGTTGCATACTGTAAGTCTCAAAATTAAGCTTTAATTTTTATTTACCATAATTACCGATACGATGGGGTTTCTGCCTGTTGCTCGTTGGTCAATAAGTTTAAAATCTTTTGGGCGTTTCCTCTTTCTTGAAAAAGAAAGAGGCGGGCTTTACGCTTCAATCTTTTCTTAAACAAGAAAAGGATTTACGCTGCAATCCCTAACGCGACATCCGTTAAATCAGCCGCACTTTCTCCAAATGACTGCGCTCGGTCATTTCGGATTGTCGAGAAAATTGTGCGTAAGCATTTTTAACTCCCATTTTTGTTGTTAAACATTAGGATTATTTTAGCTTTTATAACCTCGGTTATACTAAAAATTATTTCAGCGTTGTATATTTTCCAAATCCATTCATCAATGCCTGGTAAAATAGATCACCTTGAATTTTATAACCTTTTCCATTAAAATGAACCCGGTCCTTTGCCGAAAGTTGAGCAACGAACCATTTCCCCATAGAACCATAACCTCCCATTATTTCATACAGGTCCCAATAAGGCAGATTATTCTGCAAACAATAGTTAATAATGGCAACTCGTGCCTGCTGCATGTCCGGATTTTTCACTCTTCCCTTCCGTGTTTTACGGAAGGAATCGGCCGGAGTTGTCAATAAAATAGAGGCATTGGGACTGGCCGATTTTATTTTTGTAATAAGGGTATCGATATTACGGGTGAATAAAACTTTATCAAATCCTACAGAAAATGCTTCGTTAGTGCCTAAAGAAACAATTACCAGATCGGCATTCAAATACGACAACTGCTCCGTAAAATATTTCGATTTCACATAATGTCTGTATTCAGCTCCATTTACACCTATCATATTGTATAACACGCCTGCGGAATCGTTCTCCAGCAACATTCCATAAATACGCGTAGTTTTTTGATTAAGCGTATCTGTATTTTTATTTCGCAAAATAATTTGAGAAATGGGTTTATCAAATTTCAATTCAGAAACAAAGGAGCTTAGTGAAACATCATTTGATCTAAAGATCCCGCGCTCACAATTTATTTCATCACAAATAGTAATATCATAATTACGCAGTCCTTTTTCCTGAAACAATGTAAATTTTGTAAAACTATAACCGAGACCCGGCTGATCTTTGACTGTTAAATTTATTTCGGCAAAAGGATTTGTTGTTTCAATAGTAAAACCACTAATGCCTATTGGTAAAGGCTTTTCATGAAACACATTTCGTTTTGAATCCCAAATTATATTCGTTGTTGTTCTATAAGAGGCCGGTTCATTGCTTTTTGCAATATGATATGGAAATAATAATCCTCTACCGGCATTACCAAATTTTAATTGTAATTTCTGACGTACGGTTCCTGAAAAAAGATCTGCCTGTAAGTGCGAATCACCAATGTGTACAATATCTACACGCCCCTTTTTTGTTTCTTGTAATTCATACAATTTTTTATAAAAAAAATGTAATGAATTACTGTCATTTTCAATTTTATTTAGATCTTCCCGGATAAAAGTGAATTGTTTGTAAGAAAAAGAATCGACTGTTTGAGCAAAAGAATTACCGTCCCAACCCTGTATTAAAGGCAGCGTAAGTAAAATAAGAAGAATAAGAATTATTTTTTTCATTTAAAATTTGTGTCTTTTTTTGGTTCAGAGGCTTTCAGATAGCGCTCTTCCTTACCCGAAGAGCTTTTTTTGCGAATAAAGAATCTCTTTTCAATCGAGAAGATTCTTCATCCTTCCAGGAAAAATGGAAGGACTCTGAATGACAAGTAAATTATAATTTTACAACCTCATTTTATTTAATTTATTGTTTTTCTTTTTCTGGAAATGACACAACTGATAAGGCATTTTTGTCATTAAATTGTTTGTACTCACTCATTAATTTATTAAACAATAATTTACCGGCCTTGTGAGCGCCTCTAAAATTAAAGTGCGTATAGTCTTTATTAGCAAGGATTGTGTCACCTTCTACCCATTTTACCATTGATCCATTTCCTCCCATAGCATCGTATAAACTCCAGAATGCAATTTTATTATTTTTTGCCATTCTTTTTTGTGCTTCTACTAAAATTGGTACGCTTGGATCAGTTTCATACACTCCATTTTTGCGGTAACTTTTATCTCCTACACTTATCAGTAAGATGCTTGTATTCGGAAAGCTTGCCTGAATATGTTTAATAACATTATTCATCCCTCGTTCATACCACGAGAAATCCGTAACCTTTGAATTTACAGCATTTAAACCGTATTCTAAAATGATCAGATCATACTCAAGACACTTATGGGTTTCGGAGTAAACGCTTTGCAACACTTTAGTAATAGGCATTCCTGAATTACCTCTAAACGAAAAATTATCAACAAATACACCACTGTCGCTTTCCATACTAAATCCAAAAATATCAAGAGGGGTTTTACATTGGAATGTTGCTTTAATACATTGTGCAGAATTTTGGTTGGGGATCACTAATTGATTAACAGTATTTTCACCCTTAAGTGAATAGCGAGAGCCATTGATTATTACATTATTTTCGTCCCCACTTTTACCGTAAAGTAATTTCGTTTCATAAAATTTATTGATATGTTTTTTATTGACAGTAGTGTATTTCACCCAACTTTCGATAACCGTATTTGATGTATCGTCAGGATCTATTGTATTGGGCACAAATCCATATCCCGATATGCCTAATACATGATTTGCGGGAGGGTTTTCAATTAAATTATAAGTTGTCCAGCCGTTAAAAGAATGTATAACAGAACCTCTAAAACCTGCAACAATAGAAGTGATTGGCACAAACCCAACGCCATAACCGCCAAAATCATCCTGCATAGCGCTTCGCAGATCCTGCGTGATGAGATCACCCTCGATCATTGAATCGCCAAAGTAGGCGATCCGGGTCTTGGCTTTTTGCTTTTTTGTTGTATTTAATGACCGAAAAAAATAGGACAAGGCAGATGAGCTATCGGTTTTAAAATCAATAATATTGGACTGACCTTTTAATGAAGCAATTGCATTGAATCTAACGCTGTCGTTAGATACGATTGAATCATTTACAAGTTGCTCAATCAATGTATCGTTTATTACTTCCTTTTTTTGAATTAAATCAGAGAGCAGATCAGCCTTTTTTGTTTCGAAACCAAATATATTTATTTCGGTATCGAGCTGGGATGCAATAAGCAATACAATGGTAATGATAAGTACCATTATAAGTGGTTGTGAATGCCTGTTTGTCTCGTTCATTGAAAGCTAGTGGAATTGGGTATAAAGATAACAATTGCATCGAGAAGTTTGGGTATTGAACTAATTTAAAAGCAATTGCTTGACAGGGCAACACGCATTATAAATTTCTTTATTTTTAAGCCTTCTATAAAGAGCCATAGGCTCGGTTTATTTTGTAAGGAGGGACTTTAGTCCATCCACTAAGGTAAATCAATTAAGGGCTGAGAGCTTTAGGCCCGGTTCATATTCTTACAATATGATTCGTTCCTACGGAACTTATTTTTTTATTGTTATCTTTTTCAACGGACTAAAGTCCGTTGTTACAATATCATCCGTTCCTACGGAATTGGGCCTTTTGTCTGCCTATTAGCAGATTACTTTTTTGCCAGCCTCGATAATTATCAGGGATCTTTACTAAGTTTATAATGCGTTTTGCCCTGAATTGCTTGATCCCTAAAAAATTCAATTTTGAAAAAAAACATTAAATTTACTTTTTGCTAAATCTAAAAACTATGAAATTTTATAGATCTGTTTTTTTGAACTTCAATTTTGTTCTGTTTTTTTTTACATTTCTGTTATTCTCTTCTTGTGATAGCCCAAACCACAAAAATGGATCCGATCCTTCTCAATCAAATACAGGCAGCAGCACTTCAGCGCCTTCAAATGGTATGGAGCTGAAAACATTTGAAGTAAAAGACAGTAAAGGTATATCACAAGGTTGGGGCTATGATATTTATGTAAATGGTAAAAAAATTATTCATCAACCAATAATGCCCGCAGTACCCGGTAATAATTCTTTCAAAACCGAAAATGATGCCCAAAAAGTGGGATCGTTTGCAGTGGATAAAATGTTAAGAGAAGGCGCTTTACCCACTATTTTGATCAAGGAATTAGATAGTTTGGGCGTACTAAAATAAAATTTCTGATATGCAGTTTTTCCCTGTTGAATATTCATCACTTTCCACAAAAGCATTATTGGAATTAGTTGTAATTAATTATGACATTGATTGTAATTCGTCAATTACTTTTTTAAAACGAGGTTTCAATGATACTTATTTAATTTCCGAGAATGCGCTACTGAATGGTGGAGCATACAGTTTGAATGGAGAAGAAGAAAAACACAATAAAGAAAAAA
>JAIOQD010000745.1 GCA_021413595.1 Bacteroidota bacterium
TTTACGCTGCTTTCAAATGGTAATGCATATTCAATTCTCGTAACAGGGTTGAAAGGATTAGGATAGTTCTGCGATAAACTGAATTCAGTTGGTGTTCCTGTTATAGGAGTAATTCCTGTTGCTACGGGAGAATTATTTACCTGAATAACGCAGAAGTTTCCTTGTGTAACCGCAGTTCCTGTATAGCTGCCTTGCCATCCGGCAGTGAAATTAGTTGCATAGCCTGAGGTTGAAGTTCCTATAGCATCGTTAGCTCTTGATGTTCCTGTAAAACCTGTATGTCTTATTTCAATAACTAAATGCCCTCCTGTATAAAGATATGAAGTATTGAAATTAATCGGAGGATCGCCGAAGGGATGCGGAGCAACGCCGTTTACTCCGTATGAATTTGCCGGAATTATTAAGCTTCCTGAACGCACCTGTGTTTTAGTGCCTACAATATTAGAATCAAATGTTGTATGTCTCTCGGCAGGAGGGACACCCTGCGCAAGATATATATCATAATTTGTAAAAGTAGCATCGGTTGAAGGCCAGGCAGTTGTTGACGAGCTTAGATTTCTAAATGTAATTGATGTTAAATGAGTACCAACCAGTGCTGTAAGCTGGTTTGCATTTATTATCATCTGATAGGTACGGGCAGTGTTACCTGTTGGTCCTGTAAACGTTGCTGTGCCGACTGTACTTGCATAGGTACTTGGAATAACGAAGAGGGCTTCGGGGTTTGCTAATTGAGAATAAGCGCCTGAACTAAAACAAATTACAAATAAAAATAAGATAGGGAAAAAAATGTAACGTTTTAACATTGATAGCTCCGTTTTATTATTTTAAAAAAAAATCGTTGATTAAATTCATTACTTAATTAAAACCATTGTCTTTGTTGTTACAAAATCTTTACTGCCGTTTTGTGCTGTAATTCTGTAAAAATATGTACCGCTCATTAAGTTAACGCTATTAAATTCAACCGAATAAAACCCTGCTTTTTGTGTGTTATTATTTACAAGAATTGCAGCTTCTCGTCCGAGAATGTCATAAACGATTAAATTTACTTTACTATCATAGGGAATTTCATAATCAATTTTAGTTACAGGATTGAATGGATTAGGATAGTTCTGAGAAAGTCTGAATTCACCCGGCAAACCAATTTCGACTTCATTTGTCAGCGTGAAATATTCGTAAGTGCCGTTATAGTCAATTTGTTTTAATCTATAAGAATATTTTCCGGTTTGTAGTCCGTTATCATAATATGAATAATTTTTCTGTTCGTTTGAATTTCCGCAGCCGGTAACATTTCCAATCTTTACCCAGTTATCTTGTTGGTTTTGCAGTACAGATTTTCTTTCGATGTCGAAACCTGCATTGTTTGTTTCTGTTTCTGTAGTCCAGCGAAGTGTAACATTATTTTTAATTGTTGATGATACGAATGAAGAAAGTTCAACGGGAGTGATATCATCATTCAATTGAATGACACAAAAATTTCCCTGTGAACCGGTAACACCGGTATAGCTTCCTGTCCAGCATGCGCTGAAATTAGTGGCATAACCTGAAGTTGAAGTAAGTATTGCATCATTAGTTCTGGATGTACCGGAAAATCCTGAACTCCTGAGTTCAATGAGCAAATCGCCACCTGAATAAGCATAAGGTGTAGTAAATGTAATAGCAGGACCGAAAGCATTTGGAGTACTGCCAAAGGTGTATGAGTTTGCAGGTACTAATAAACTACCTGAGCGTACCTGAATTTTTGTTCCGACAATGTTGGAATCGAAGGTTAAACTTCTTTGCGAAGGTGGTCTGCTCGGAGCAATATAAACATCAAAGTTAGTATAAGTAACATCTGTTGCAGGCCAGTTTGCAACAGAAGATGTTGGGATTCTCATTGCAAAGGAAGTAATATTTCCGCCTACCATTGCTGTAAGCTGGTTTGCGTTTATCAGCCATTGGTAAGTTCTTGCGGCATTAGCAAGAGGTCCGGTGAAAGCTCCCGTGCCGCCCGTTGCAGAATATGCATTAGGCATAACGTTGGAATTTCGGGGATCATCCGGGATTTGTTGTGAATAACTAACATGTGCATAGCAGAAAGGTAATAACAGTATTACTAATGCAGCATAAAAAAAGTACCTTTTATCCAACGATAGCTCCTTTTATTAAAAAATTGTATAAAACTGTTTATTGTTGTTAAATTTAAAAATATTAATTACAAAAAGCTAAGATTATTTTTTAACCAAATATAAGCTAAGTCATAAAAAGACAATCTATTTTTAAAAAAAGTTAAAATGAAAATGTGACAATAATGTGACATTTAAATTCTAAAATAGTCAGAAAGTTAAAAAGAGAAATAATGATTTTGAAAATGTGACAATTTGTTTATCAAATTTATGATATTCTAAAACAGTCCAGAATCAAAGAATCCGTCAAAAACCCATCAAAAATATAAATTTATATTCGCCAAAACCGATTATTTCTAACTTTAAAGCCATGACGCATATTTTCACAAAAATGAAATATTGTTCATTTCCTTCGTAATTTCTTTCATTAATTTGCAGGTTTTTGTGTTGATTTAAACACAAAAACATTGAAAACAGCTTGGAATCAATGTTTTCGCTTTGGCACGGCTATTGTATTATAATAAAGCAAAACCACAAAAAACATAAAGGAGATATACAAATGAACATAGTAAAATTCAACAGACCAAACAAAGACTTTTTAAATTTTGAAGGCTTTGATAAGCTTTTCAACTGGAAAGATTTATCCGACGTAGCTTTTAATTTTGACAAGACCTTTGGCTTTGCTCCAAAATCAGAAATAGTAGAAGATAAAGATAATTTCTACATTTCAGTTGAATTACCGGGTGTTTCAAAAGAAGATGTAAAAATC
>JAIOQD010000746.1 GCA_021413595.1 Bacteroidota bacterium
TTGAATATGCAAAGCCTCAATTTCATCAGCATGTATGGTCCCGCCATAGCAATGTTGTACTCTAAAGTCCCCCGAACGAGGCTTTTTTAGCACACTATGACTGTACTTCCCATTAAAGAACAGGAATGACCATTCACCCTCCGTTTCAATTTCTTTGATGAATGGTTGCATTAAAAATGCTTCCTGTTTTAATAGGTCATCAATGCTTTTTTGATGAAGCATAATGTTATCAGGTGTTAGAACAAAAGTGTTTTTTGCTCCTCCACTGATGCAGGGTTTGATAATTATCTTTTCGCTATTTAATTGCTGGAAAATGGATGTGTTTTGTAGAGATGAGTTTATTTCTAAAAAAACTGTTGGGATAATATTCAGACCTGAATCAGATATCTCTTTTAGGTAATGTTTGTCACTGTTCCATTTTATTATTTCGTATGGGTTAAGCAGTGGAATGGATGAGTTATTCAACATATCTAACCAATTGTAAAAAGCTGTTATATGCTCGTGATAATCCCATGGTGCTTTTATTAAAACCAAATCATAATCCAACCAGTTAACTTCTTCATTTGTCCATACCTCTCTATGGATATCCAATCCTTTTCGTTTTAAGAATTCCAATAAAAGAACGTCTTCATCCTGTACTGAAGGAGTAACATATTTTTCCTGAATATTATAACAAACGTAGGCTATTTTCATATTTGTTTTTTTTAAAATAATACAATAAAATGGGTGCGATTTTAATTTGTAATTTCAAATGCATCTGCATCTAACGTGGCCGGGAATGATTTTCTATACGCAAGCAGTTCAGAATGATTTAACGTTATCGTTTCTGTTGATTCTTCCTGTGCCTCTATTTTACTAATGATCTCACCTCTTGCATTTATCATGGCAGAATCACCGGAATGATAAATTTTATTGCCATCACTTCCTACTCTGTTTAATCCTACAACATAACTTTGGTTTTCAATGGCCCTTGCAAGTAATAATGTTTTCCATGGATAACTGCGCACTTCAGGCCAGTTTGCAACATATATCAGCAGATCGTATTCATAACCGGGATATGTTTCCTCTTTACTTCCCTGAACTAATTTATTCCTACTCCAAACAGGGAAACGCAGATCATAACAAATCAGCGGACAGATTTTCCATCCATTTAATTCAACAATTATTCTTTTTTGTCCGGCACTGTAATGCGCATTCTCATTTGCCATGCGGAACAAGTGGCGTTTGTCATAAGTGCTATAGCTGCCATCAGGCTTAACCCAAACCAGTCGATTAAAACAGTTTCCATTTTCTTCACAAATAAAACTACCTGTAATTACACAGTTTTTTTCTTTCGCTTTTTCTTGCATCCAACTTACGGTTGTCCCATCCATTGGTTCTGCAAATTTTTTTGGACTCATACTAAAACCGGTTGTGAACATTTCCGGGAGTATAATTAAATCAGTACTTTCAGTAATAGCATTTATTTTTTGAGAAAACATAATGAGGTTCATCTCCTTGTTTTCCCAATGTAAACTGGATTGTATGATCGTGATTTTTAAATCGTTCATAAGATTAATGTTTTGTTCCCTTTTGGATTAAGTCTTTAGTGTTTGCTAAAAAAATGGATTTTGGCAGGCTAGTGTGTTAGGCTCTCCTCACTTTGGGGAGGGGTGGGCAGGGCTGTGTTTTATATTTTATTTAATATCTCAGCAGCTTTTTCCAGGGTTTCTTCTTTTTTTGCAAAACAAAACCGTAACATTTTATTATCAATTGAATGGTGGTAAAACATCGAAACAGGAATAGATGCGATACCAAATTCTTTTGTCAAACGAATTGCAAAATTGGAATCTTTTTCTTTGCTGATCTCACTGTAATTCAATAACTGGAAATAGGTGCCGGAAGCAGGTTCCAACTTAAAATTGGAATTTTTGATCATTTTATTAAAATAGTCACGTTTTTTTTGATAAAAATTTCCAAGTCCTAAATAGTTTTTTTTGTTTTTTAAAAATTCAGCCAAAGCATATTGAATAGGTGTATTAACGCAGAACACAATAAACTGGTGAACCTTCCTAAATTCAGCCATCAGTTTTTTAGGTGCTACACAATATCCTATTTTCCAACCTGTAGCATGATATGTTTTACCAAAGGATGAAATGATAAAGCTTCGTTCAGCAAGCTTTGGAAATCGTGCCACACTTTGGTGCTCATAGCCATCAAAAATAATATGCTCGTACACTTCATCGCTCACAATAACAATGTCTGTACCTTTGGTTAGTTTTTCAAGTTTTGCCATATCTGCGGCTGTCATAATACTACCTGTGGGATTATGAGGAGTATTGATAATTATCATTTTGGTACGATAATTAATAACCTTTTTTACTTCTTCCCAATCTATAGCATAATGAGGTGCTTTTAATTGCAAATAAATTGTTTTTCCACCATTTAGCTCAACTGCGGGTTTGTAACAATCATAAGCAGGTTCAAAAATAATAACCTCATCGCCTTCTCGAATCATAGCTGAGATGGCGGTAAAGATAGCCTGTGTACCACCTGCGGTAATTGTTATTTCTGTTTCGGGATCGTACTTGGCCGAATAAAGATCTTCTGTTTTTTCTGCTATGATCTCTCTAAGGCTCATTAATCCTGCCATTGGGGCATATTGATTATTACCTTTTAACATGTGTTTATTCACAAGGCCTATCAGTTCTTCATTGCAACTAAAATCAGGAAACCCTTGAGAAAGATTGATGGCATTGTTATCAGTAGCTAGTTTACTCATCACCGTAAATATGGTAGTTCCAACATTCGGTAACTTACTATTAATTGAATTAGGATAATTCATGTACGAAGGCTTAAAAATTTGAGGTATTAAATTACAAATTTTATTTAAATATGGTAGGATTAATTTAAATATTTTGCCTAAAGTAATGTTGGTTAAACACTTAAACCTTCATTTTGAGAAGCTGTTATTTTGCGCAGTTTTTCTTTCATTCGATTGCTCATTGGAGTTCCGATATATTCGGTTATAAACCATGCAATTGTAATTATCGTTGGCAGAGTAATACAAAGCGATGCTATCCAAAAATTAAAGTGCAGCCTGTCTATTAAAATTGGAATAATTACACCAATTGAAATATATTGATGGATGAGATATAAGGCAAATGAAATTTTACCAAGAAACAGTGTCCCTTTTGAAACTATGAATTTCAATTTTCCATTTACAAAAAGTGTAAATAGGGTAAAATAGATCGTTAACATTATTGCATATTCATAATGAGGTATAGAGCCTTTCGACCGCCCGGCATATTTGTACAATAATATCTGGCATATTAAACATATCATCAAAATTGTATAATTCTCAAGTAGCTTGTTTTTATTGGTGTATAGCTTGTAAAAAATTGTTCCCGCAAAAAATAAAGGAATAAATGGTAATAAGGGGATCCATTTGAAAAAATATTGGACTGTAGAATTTTCATAAAAATAGGACGTCACTAATACAACTAAAGTAGATAAAGCCAATCCAATTTTATTTAAATATTTTAGCATCTTGAAGTGGAATAAAAATAATATTCCCATATAAAAAAGCATTTCAATGATCATAGTCCAATATGGACCATCAAGGTCTGTTATTTTTAAGTAAAATTGAAACATTGTCATATTTCCAAAATATCTTTTAAAATCAATTAGTTCCGGCCATCCATCATAAATTGCAAAAAATGAAAATAATAAAAAAGTAAATGTAACGCTTGCCCAGTAGGTAGGATATAATCTACTTACTCTATTAATAATAAAATCCAAACTGCTTTTAGCTTTGGTTAAGCTCATAAATATTACAAATCCACTTATAATAAAAAACAGATCCACACCTGTAACACCTAACTTAAATCCCAGTTGCCCTTGTGGTCTGTCCATTGTAAAATGAAAGAATACAACCATTAAAGCTGCAATACCTCTTAAAGCATCCAACTCATTATATCGATTTGATTGAATTGTATTGTTCATGGTTTGGTAAAAATTATGGTATTAAAGTACAAATTTAATTTTAATAATAAATTAATTAAGTGCCTTTTTGCGAGGTGTGTTTTTTTGTTTAAAGGAAGAAACACAACTTTATTATACCAAAACACGCAGGTAGGATGGAAGAATTCTTGATGCAGGTCCTGAAAAACTATTTACAGATGCAAGGAATACGCTGACTCTTATTTTAATTTACCCTGTTCACTTCAATGCTCTTTAACCAAAACACATGACGAGGGCCAGTTTTAATATCATTGGTACATATTAAAATCATATCGCCTTGATGTTTTATGGGTTGACCATTTTCTTCAAAAATTACATAGGTTTGCTCTCCAGTAGGATTGTTAAATATTTCAGCCCATGAGAATGTTGCTTTGTAATCATCAGTTGCTCTTGCAACAATATAAAAGTTCCGGTCTTTGTGATTGCTCTGTTTGATTTTAGCTTTTTCCAAAATGTCTTTTAACAAAACTCCTGTGCAACTTTTATTTTGCTTCATTACTCCTCCACTTTGACATACAACCTTAAAACTGTCAATGGTAGCCACATTCATTTGTTTTAATGAATCAACTGTAAGTGTAAGAGCTCTTTCAACTTCTCCTTTAACTTCTATTTGTTTGCTTATATATTTTGCTCTGTCACTTGCTTTAATTGGTTTCATACAAGCAACCTCGATGCCTTTCTTTGCAGTTGTGTTCTCTTGTTTGTTTA